>NZ_DDHH01000186.1:0-608 GCF_002338015.1 Rhizobium sp. UBA1881 | reverse complement strand
CCAGCGCCTCGTCCGTTGCCGGCTCGAGCCGGGTCGTGGCCGGCCGCAGCAGGCTGAAGACGGCGATGGCGGTCGAGATGATGGTGATGCCAAGCACGGCGCGCAGACCGCGCGGCGCCTCGTCGGCGAATTCGAACTGCCACCAGAGCTCGTTGCTGTAATCGACGTCGCGATAGACGAAGAGCAGGATGACAACGGCGCCGACGCAGACAACGGCGATTGCCGTCAGCCACGACGCCGTCAGCGTCTGGTTAAGCAGCGAGGCGCGGCGGCGGAACAGGCGACGGCTGACGAACAGGCCGAAAATCAGGAAGGCGAGGAACGAGGCCTCGACCAGCGCCACGGCCTTCAGCAGCGACAGCATCAGTGCTGCGGCGGCCGAGAAGATGGTGATCCACCACGCACCGTCGAGCTTCTGGCCAAGACCGCGCGCGGCGACCACGAGCGCCAGTCCGGCAAGGCTCGCCAGGAAGTGCGCGCCTTCCACGATCGGCAGCGGCAGATAGTTGGAAAGGAATTCGAGGTTGGAATCCGGCGTCGGCGTGACGCTCGAAAAGATCAGCATGACGCCGAGCAGCAGCGACAACGCCGACAAAAGCTGCGGCATC
>NZ_DDHH01000145.1:2424-3196 GCF_002338015.1 Rhizobium sp. UBA1881 | reverse complement strand
CCCCGGTTGCCGCTCCCGCCGCTGCTGCTGCCAAGACCACCACCTGGCGCATCCGCTTCAGCCTTCCCTCGAATTCGATGGCGAACGGCACCAATCCGCTCGGCCTGCTCGACGAATTGCGTGACCTCGGCGAATGCAGCGTCAAGGCCAACCTCTCCGCCATTCCTGTCCTCGACGAGATGGTTCCGACCGATCTCTACGTCACCTGGGACGTCATCCTCACCAGCGCGCAGGACCGCTCCGCGATTGACGACGTGTTCATCTTCGTCATGGACGACATGGAGCTTGAGGTCGAGGAGATCGCCGGTCCTGCCGCCCCGGAAGCCAAGGCTGAACCGGTTGCCGTCGTGTCAGAGGTCAAGGCTGAGCCAGTTGTCGCAGCGCTCGTCGCGGCTGCGCCTGCAGTTCTCGCCACACCCGAGTTCAAGCCCGTCGAGGCGGTTCCCGCCAAGCGCGAGACCGCCGCACAGGCCGACCAGCGCCAGGCGAAGGCCGCCGAAAACGTTCGCGTTCCGGCCGAGCGTCTCGATGAACTGATGGACCGCGTCGGCGAGCTCGTTATCGCCCAGTCGCGCCTCAGCCAGCTGGCGAGCGCCAGCGCCGATATCGCGCTGCGCTCGGTGTCTGAGGAAATCGAGCGCCTGTCGGGCGAATTGCGCGACACGATGATGGTGCTTCGCATGGTGCCGGTCGCGACGCTGTTTTCGCGGTTCCGCCGCCTCGTTCACGATCTTGCCCGCGAAACCGGCAAGGTGATCGAGTTGGTGACCGA
>NZ_DDHH01000145.1:1887-2195 GCF_002338015.1 Rhizobium sp. UBA1881 | reverse complement strand
GGCGAGAGCACCGAGGTCGACAAGACCGTGATCGAGCGTCTCGCCGATCCGCTCGTGCATCTGGTGCGCAATTCGATCGACCACGGGCTGGAAACGCCGGCCGAGCGTCTGGCCGCGGGCAAGAGCGAAGCCGGCACGGTGACGCTGTCGGCGCGGCAGGCCGGCGGCGAGGTGATCATCTCGATCAAGGATGACGGCCGCGGCATCAATCGCGATCGGGTCCGCGCCAAGGCGGAATCCTCCGGCCTCATCGCGCCGGGCCAGCCGCTCACCGATTCCGAGCTGCTGCAGCTGATCTTCGCGCCGGG
>NZ_DDHH01000145.1:0-1728 GCF_002338015.1 Rhizobium sp. UBA1881 | reverse complement strand
CGCGCCGGGCTTCTCCACGGCTGCGGCGATCACCAATCTTTCCGGCCGTGGCGTCGGCATGGATGTGGTGAAGAAGACCGTCGAAGCGCTGCGTGGCGCGATCGACATCACCAGCCTCAATGGTCAGGGTTCGGAAGTGTCGCTGCGCATTCCGCTGACACTTGCGATCATCGACGGCCTGCTCGTGCGGGTCGGAAACGGCAGCTACGTCATTCCGCTGTCGGCTGTCGAGGAGTGCCTGGAGCTGTCGCTGGAAGAGGACCTGCGTTCGCGCGGCCGCAGCTTCATCTCGCTGCGTGACAGCCTCGTGCCGTTCCTGAGACTTCGCGATCTCTTCCGCACCGGCACCAAGCCCGACGTGCATCAGAAGGTCGTGGTCATCTCCACCGGCACGGAGCGTGTCGGCCTGGTCGTCGACCAGATCATCGGCGACCACCAGACGGTCATCAAGTCGATGTCGAAGCTGCACAACGACGTGTCCACCTTCTCGGGCGCCACCATTCTCGGCGACGGCAGCGTCGCCCTCATTCTCGACGTCGGCCATCTCGTGGCCGCCGGTCAGCAACAGGAAACACAGATGCGGGTGGCAGGATGAGCGCGGCAGCCGAGAAGATCGACCATCATTGGAACTATGCCGACGAAGTCGAGGTCCTGACCTTTGACATGAACGGCGAGACCTTCGCGCTCGAAGCGGTCATCGTCCAGGAAATCCTGGACCTGCTGCCGGAGACGGCGGTGCCGGGCGCGCAGCCCTTCGTCGCCAGCGTCATCAACTTTCGCGGCAAGGTCATTCCGCTGGCCGACCTGCGCCTCGCCTTCGGGATGGAAGGCACGGAAGCAACGATCGACAGCCGCATCATCGTCATCGAGCTCGATCTCGATGGCGAGGCGACGCTGGTCGGACTGCGCACCGACAAGGTGAACGAGGTGACGACGCTGGCACGGGCAGCCAGCGAACCGCCACCGAGCGTCGGCATGCGCTGGCGCGCCGACTACATCAACTGCCTGGTCAAACGCGGGGGCGAGTTCATCATCCTGCCCAATCTGCAGGCACTGTTTTCTTCACGACACGAGACATCGACCGCCGTTTAGGCTGCGTCATCTAGGGGTAAGGGGTTAGAGATGCGATTGACGATCAAGACGAAACTGGTGTCGGCGTTTGCCTTCATCATCCTCATGTTGCTGGGCACATCGACCTATTCGATCATCAGTCTCAGCGGTCTGAATGATTCCATCGGCGCCGTGCTGGCCGGCCCGGCGGCGCGCCTGGAACTGGCGCAGACAATCAATATCGGCCAGCTCGAAGCGATCCGCCAGCAGAAGAACCTGCTGATGGCCAAGGATCAGGCCGAAGTGAACAATTCCATCGCCAAGGGCGATGTCGGGCGCAAGGAGTTCGCCCAGGCGCTGGCATCCGTGCTGCAGATCGCCACCGAACAGGGCCGCCCGCGCTGGGAACAGGTCTCGGAGCTTTCGAAGCAGTTCTTCCAGGCTGACGATCAGATCCGCGAATTCGTGAAGGCGGGCAACGCCGAAGCGGCCAACAATATCTCGGTCACCACGGCACGCACCGCCGCAAACCAGATCGATACCGCGCTCGCTGAAATCCTCAAGCTTGAGAAAGAGCGCATGAGCGTTGCCGACGATGAAGCCGAGGTAAGCTATGTCGCAACGCGCACGACGATGATTGTCGCCGTCGCCGCAGCCTTCCTGTTTGCCGCGATCACC
>NZ_DDHH01000082.1:3300-4308 GCF_002338015.1 Rhizobium sp. UBA1881 | reverse complement strand
CGCTATGGCGCTTCCGGCGTCAGCGGGCTCGACAGCGATCTCAACATGCTGGAAGCGGCGCGCAAGCGCCTGCCCGGCACCGATTTCCTGGAGGCCGACCTCTCGAGCTGGCAGCCGAAAGAGCCGGTCGATCTGCTCTTCGCCAACGCCGTCTTCCAATGGCTGCCCAATCATCTCGATATCTTCGACCGGCTGATGGATGGGCTTTCGCCCGGCGGCGCGCTTGCCGTGCAGATGCCCGACAACCTGACCGAGCCGACGCATCTCTTGATGGAAGAGACCGCCCATGCCGGCCCCTGGAAGGCCGCCTTCGAGGCCAAGAGCGTCCGCCGCAACCCGCTGCCACCGCCCTCCACCTACTACTCCCGGCTGATCGGCAAGGCCAAGCGCGTCGACATCTGGCACACTGCCTACAATCACCCGATGGCGGATGCGGCGGCGATTGTCGAATGGGTCAAGGCCACCGGTCTGCGCCCCTATCTCGACCATGCCGGCGATCAGCATCGCGAGGCGTTTCTGGCGGATTATCTCGGGCGGGTGGAGAAGGCTTATCCTGAGATGTCCGATGGACGGGTGTTGCTGAGGTTCCCGCGGATATTCGTGGTGGCGGTGAAGGGGTAGACGGGGCTAGGTGTCGTTTAGTTCGCTGCCGAAGACGATGTTACGGCCGTGATGGAACACGCGTACAATCGTGACCTCGGCACCATCAATGCGGAAGGCTATCGTAGCGCGTCTACGATAGCCGACAATGCGCAGCCCAGGCGCGATATCGTCCCGGCGCATTCCGCGCTCGGGGAACGTCTCAAAACTCAAGCAGTAGTCATAAAGCTTGCCGACATAATTGCGCGCACGAAGCACACCCGCGTCGGAAACAATATAGCCGTATTGATCGTTGAAATCCTGGATGGCTTCCGGCGAAAATGCCACCCTATAATTCATCTTTCGCGTAACCGTGCCTTGTCGGTAGCGTCCATCGCCGCCCATATCTGGCGGCGTGCTTCAGTGGCC
>NZ_DDHH01000082.1:0-3152 GCF_002338015.1 Rhizobium sp. UBA1881 | reverse complement strand
TGGCGGCGTGCTTCAGTGGCCGACACTACCCGGGAAGGATCGGCGTCCAACGCCTTCATCGTTGGAACGACCTCTTCGCGAAGCCACTTTTCGACAGCGGCATCCTGATTGACAAGCGCTCGCAGACCATCGCGAATAACTTCGCTTTCGCTGGCATATTCTCCGGACTGAACCTTCTCCTTCACCATCTGCGCCATCTCGATGGGGAGCGTGATGCTGAGCGCCCGCGTTGTTCTCATCTTCAACCTCACTTGAGTATGATTTAATCGTATCAGAAAAATCATATAGAATGAAGAGCGGACACACTCCCCTCCCCCGCTTGGCACCCCATCCACCCGCTCTATCTTCCCCCTCCCATATCAAGGAGATCATCATGGACGCAGCTCCCAGCCCGCCGGTCACGCTTGTCATCTTCGGGGCCACCGGAGACCTCACCCGGCGGCTGCTTGTTCCCGCGATCATCAACCTCACCCAGAGCGGGCTGACCGGCGAGGATCTCCGTATTCTCGGCGTCGGCATCGAGCCGGGTGACGATGCGATGCTGGTGGCGCGGCTTGATGATTTCCTGAAGACGCTCGATGATGGCGGAGCGCATGCTGAAAGTGATGGCTGGAAGAGCCTCAGCAAGCGGATCGCCTATACGTCGGGCGATTTCACCAGGGACGAGATCTATCTCGACATCAAGGCGCGGCTCGAGAAGGCGCCGAGCGGTAATGCCGCCTTCTATCTTGCCGTGCCGCCGCAATTCTTCGGGACGATCGTCGAGAAACTGGCCGAACACGGGCTGACCAAGGAAACCGACAGCGCGTTTCGGCGGATCGCCATCGAGAAACCGTTCGGGACCGATCTTGCCTCGGCCAAGGCGCTCAATGCGCGCATCCTCTCCAAGGTCTCGGAAAGCCAAGTCTACCGGCTCGATCATTTCCTCGGAAAGGAGACGGTGCAGAACATCCTGACCACGCGCTTCGCCAACATGATGATCGAGGCTCTCTGGAACAACAACTATATCGACCACGTGCAGATCACCGCCGCCGAGACGGTCGATGTCGGCAGCCGCGGCAAGTTCTACGATGCGACGGGTGCGCTGCGCGACATGGTGCCGAACCATCTGTTCCAGCTGCTCGCCATGATCGCCATGGAGGCGCCGAACGGGTTCGGGGCGGAGGCGATCCGCAGTGAAAAGAGCAAGGCGCTCAGCGCGCTCAGGATCTACACGCCCGAGGAAGCGGCCGAGCATGGGGTGCGCGGCGTCTATACCAGCGGCCCTCTCAACGGCAACCCGGTCATCGCTTTCCGCGAGACCAAGGACGTGTCGCCTGACACGAGGACGGAGACCTTCGTTGCGCTGAAGCTTTATGTCGACACCTGGCGCTGGGCGGGCGTTCCCTTTTATCTCCGCACGGGCAAGGCGATGAAGGCGCGCGATACCGAGATCGTCGTCACCTTCCGCCAAGTGCCCTTCGCGCAGTTTCGAGAGACCGACATCAAGCGCAGCCTGCCGCCGAACCGACTGGTCATCCAGGTGCAGCCGGATGAGGGCTTGAGCGTCGAACTGTCGATCAAATCGCCGGGGCTTTCGGTCGACACGGTGCCTGTCTCGCTCGACTTCCGCTATGCCGACAAGTTCGATATCGGCAAGATGACGGGCTACGAGTCCCTGCTCTACGATCTCTTCATCGGCGACCAGACGCTGTTTCAGCGCGCCGACGGCATCGAGGCGGGCTGGGCGGCCGTGCAGCCCTTCCTCGATCTCTGGGGCAAGAGCGATGAACAACCGGAGCCCTACCTGCCGGGAAGCATGGGGCCGACCTGCGCCGACGAGCTGATCCGAAAAGATGGCCGGCAATGGCACGAGCTGGGTGTTATTCTACACAACCCAAAAAGCGCACATGAATAAAAATACACTCTTATGTTAGTATATCCGGAACAACCATGCTCGCGAGCCGGCCTTCCGAAATAAACCCATAATATTTACGGGAAACGGCCCGCTTCGCCGCTGAAAGGCGGTACCAAGTACAAAAAAGGTAGAAGTTGACCGGTTACTTCCTGGGATCCAAGCTTTTACTGCTGACAGAGTTGCTTTTCCAGTGCGACAAAGAAGGCGGGGGCCCGTCTCACCCCGACGGGCCCTTCTTGGGTTCCTAGTTGTTTTTTTGCTTATGTCAGGCAAAAAAATCGAATTGTTAATGACCGATTAACATATTTACTTGCGCTCTTCAGCGGCCTTGCTAAATCTACCCTCTAATCTGGGGTATTGATGATGACGGATATTCAGTCTTCCAAGAATCGATCCAATTCGGACCAGCGAATGGAGACCTGCCGGTCCGAATTCGAACCCATGCTCTTCGAACTTATCCGTGACGGAGAGAAGAGAGGGTGGAAAGCCGCCGAAATCGCCATGGCGCTTGCCGACGCGGCTGATGACGTCATCCTGAAGCTTGCCCGCGAGACAAAAAGCAAGCACTGACACCCCATCGGTCTGCCTGAACCAAGACCGCGTCAGGATCGATTTTCCGGGCCGAAACCCACTTTCGGCGAGCGGCGATAACACATACAATCACGACTGATTTGGCATTCATCACTGATTTGGCCTGTCGTGAGCCATCGTCCGATGTCTCCCAGCAAGCAGTGTGGTCGCGCAACGGCGGGAGGCGATATTGCAGTGGTTTGCGGCAGCACTTCTGGCTTGCGGATGCGTCAACCTCGCCGAATTCCCCGACTTTCCGCCGGCGAAGGATTATGTCGCCACGACATCGTGCAATCTCAGCGCTGATCCGGCCGGATGTCGGGATACGCGCGCTGGGTGGGCGATGACTTATGCGAGCGCGGTCGGTGGGGGTTACGAGAGCCAGAGGGCGGTCGCGCTTTGCCTCAGCACCGGGTGCGATACGGCCATCGTCGAAGACAAGGTTTTGGGCTGCGCGTGGCGGCATGTGATGGTTGGCGCGAAGCATGTGGCGACGGCGGAGAGTGACCGGGCGGCCGTGGAGCGGTTTTGTGGCGGCAACGCGCTGGATGAGGCCGATCGGCAGACGGCGCGGGATCAGGCTGCCGTGTGGATGCAGTTGGTTGGGGTGACGCAGTAGGGTTTGTTGGCGGCTTAGGTGGTCGCTTGCGTTTGCGCGTGTGGCCCCCCTCATCCGCCTGCCGGC
>NZ_DDHH01000188.1:0-8017 GCF_002338015.1 Rhizobium sp. UBA1881 | reverse complement strand
GCGATCCATCGGGAACAAGTCTCTATCCCGGCCAGAATACAACCGGGCTGGTGCCCGCGACGGATTTCGACGGCCTTTCGATCTGGAAGGAGGGCCAGGCACCTGATGAGGCTGATATCGGCGAGCGCCTGCGCGATTTCCACGCACCCTATCATGCCGCCCTTGCGGCCGAAATCGAGCGGGTGAAGGCAATTCACGGCGTCGCCATCCTCTATGACTGCCACTCGATCCGCTCGCACATTCCTTTCCTATTCGAGGGCAAACTCCCGGACTTCAATATCGGCACTGACATGGGCAAGACTTGCGCCGTGGAGTTCGAGCGCGTGACGGCCGAAATCGCTGGTTATGCGGCTGGCTATACCAGCATCGTCAACGGGCGCTTCAAGGGCGGCTGGACGACACGTCACTATGGTCAGCCGACCACTGGTGTTCATGCAATTCAGATGGAAATAGCCCAATCGGCCTACCTCGAGACCGAAGCCGTGCCCTTCGCCTATGGCGAAGAGAAGGCGGCGGCCTTGAGGACGCATCTGAGAACTATTCTCTCCCGCATCGAAGCGGTCGCCCAAGAACTCAAAGCAATGGGGAACTGATTATGAATAATCCACGACACAACATTCGCGATGTCAGAAGCCCGCGCGGGTCCGAGCTCAATGCAAAGAGCTGGATGACCGAAGCGCCACTGCGCATGCTTATGAACAACCTCGACCCGGACGTGGCGGAAAACCCGCACGAGCTAGTGGTTTATGGTGGCATCGGCCGTGCAGCGCGTACCTGGGCCGATTTCGACCAGATCATCGCAACGCTGAAGACACTGACGGAAGAAGAGACGCTTCTTGTTCAATCCGGCAAGCCGGTCGGCGTGTTCCGCACCCACAAGGACGCGCCGCGCGTCTTGATCGCCAATTCCAACCTCGTGCCGCACTGGGCGACCTGGGATCATTTCAACGAGCTGGATAAGAAGGGTCTTGCCATGTACGGCCAGATGACCGCCGGCTCGTGGATCTATATCGGCACTCAAGGGATCGTACAGGGCACCTACGAGACCTTCGTCGAAGCCGGCCGCCAGCACTATAATGGCGACCTCAAGGGCAAGTGGATCCTGACGGGTGGTCTCGGTGGAATGGGCGGCGCGCAGCCGCTCGCAGCCGTCATGGCCGGCGCCTGCTGCCTCGCAGTCGAAAGCGACGAGACGCGCATCGATTTTCGCCTGCGCACCCGTTATGTCGACGCCAAGGCGAAATCGCTGGATGAGGCCCTTGCCATGATCGCCGAATGGACGGCGAAGGGTGACGCCAAGTCGGTCGGCCTGCTCGGCAATGCCGCCCAAATTTTCCCCGAGCTCGTGGCCCGCATGAAATCAGGCGGCCCGCGTCCCGATATTGTCACCGACCAGACCTCTGCGCATGACCCGCTCAATGGGTATCTGCCGATCGGCTGGACCGTTGCTGAGCACAAGGCCAAGCGGGAAAGCGATCCGAAGGCGGTAGAGGCCGCCGCCCGCGCCTCGATGAAGAAGCACGTCGAAGCCATGGTTGCCTTCTGGGATGCCGGCGTGCCGACGCTCGATTACGGCAACAACATCCGCCAGGTCGCCAAGGATGAGGGTCTCGAAAACGCTTTCGCCTTCCCGGGCTTCGTGCCGGCCTATATCCGCCCACTGTTTTGCCGCGGCATCGGGCCATTCCGCTGGGCAGCCCTTTCGGGCGACCCTGAAGATATCTACAAGACCGACGCCAAGGTGAAGGAGCTGCTGCCCGACAACAAGCACCTGCACAACTGGCTCGACATGGCGCGTGAGCGCATCTCCTTCCAGGGCCTGCCGGCGCGCATTTGCTGGGTCGGCCTCGGTGATCGCCACCGCTTGGCGCTGGCCTTCAACGAGATGGTCAAGAACGGAGAACTCTCGGCCCCCGTCGTCATCGGACGCGACCATCTCGACAGTGGCTCGGTCGCCTCGCCGAACCGCGAGACCGAAGCGATGAAGGACGGTTCGGACGCCGTGTCCGACTGGCCGCTCCTCAATGCGCTCCTCAATACCGCATCCGGCGCCACCTGGGTCTCGCTGCATCACGGCGGCGGCGTCGGCATGGGCTTCAGCCAGCATTCGGGCGTAGTCATCTGCGCCGACGGCTCCGACGACGCGGCAAAGCGCCTTGAGCGCGTGCTGTGGAACGATCCTGCGACCGGCGTCATGCGCCACGCCGACGCCGGCTACGACATCGCCATCGATTGCGCTAAGGACAAGGGCCTGCGTCTGCCGGGCATTCTCGGAAACTGACGATGCAAAAACCGGGCCTCAAGCGAGAACGAGGCCCGGTTCTTGAAGCACGGTCTCATCCCCTTGCTCGCAGTGCCGGGCGTGTCCTATCGCCCGGGCCTCATATACTTTGAATGAAGACATCAGCCTGCCGCTGTTGGGCGCTGCGCGTCCGTCACTCGCGAGCCCTGGAGATCGCATGACCCGTGCCACAATCCTTGCTGCCAGTCGCTACCGCCGCATGCCGTGGAAGAACGGCGGTGGGGAGACGGTGGAGATTGCGATTTCACCTGCTGGCTCCGCACTTTCATCGTTCGATTGGCGCATCAGCATGGCAACGGTTGCAACCGATGGACCGTTTTCGATCTTCCCCGGCATCGACAGGACCTTGTCGATCCTCGACGGCGAAGGAATGTCGCTTGGAATCGGCGGCAGCGCGCCAGTTGCTCTGACGCAGACGAGCGCCCCGCTCGCCTTCCCCGCCGATGTGCCGGTTTCGGCAACGCTTACATCCGGACCGATTACCGATCTCAATGTCATGACCCGGCGTGGCGGCACGCAACACCAGGTCGAGCGTCTTGTAGTCAACGGCGAGGTCAAATTTTCCGGTGCGGCCGGCACGCTGCTCGTCTTTTGCCATCGCGGCACACTCAAACTGACTTGGACGGACGGCCAGGCCTCGCTTGGCGAGGGCGATACGGTGCTGCTGCAGGATGCAACAGGCACCCCACTTAAAATCGATGGGCAAGCCGATTACTACGTCATAACGATCGACGCCGCCTGACGGACGCCAGACGCGGCCTTCTCACGACAAGCCGCAAACGTCCGCCCACCAAATCAGGCGCAAAACAATATTGTCAGCATAGTCTATAAAATAGATAGTTTTATCTGTGTGCCGATCATGGGCCGCCGTAGTGTTTTCCAGTCGAAACAAGTTGAGCCGACGCAAAGGCGCGGCATCTGGGGGCGAAACATGAATATCAAGAGTCTTATCGCAGGATTGACCGCAGGACTTACACTTGGCGTGGCTGTCGTGGCCGCTCCGTTCCTGGCACAGGCAGCCGACAAGAAGGTCGTCGTTGCCTACCAGACGGACGCATTGCCGTCGTCGGTCGCCATCGCCAATGGCGAGTTTGCCAAGGCGACGGGCTATGACATCGACTTCCGCAAGTTCAATTCGGGCGCAGAGATCTTCGCAGCAATCGCTTCCGGCGACGTGCAGGTCGGCTATGTCGGCTCCAGCCCGTTCGCGGCTGCCACCTCGCGCGGCCTCGCCGTCAAGGCCTTCTACCTCTCGTCGATCTCGGGCATCGACGAGGCGCTCGTCGTCCGCGACGGTTCGGGCATTTCCTCGCTCGACGACCTGAAGGGCAAGAAGCTCGCGGCAGCGCCCGTCTCCACCGACCACTACCAGCTCCTGGCGCTGATCAAGTCGCTCGGCCTCAGCGAGAAGGACGTGCAGGTCTTCGCCATTCCGCAGCCCGAGATCGTCGCCAGCTACAACCGCGGCGACATCGATGGCGGCTTCGTCTGGGATCCGGCGCTTACCGAATTGAAGAAGAAGGGTAAGGTGCTGGTCACCTCCAAGGATGTTGCCGACAAGGGCGCGCCGACCTTCTCGGCCTGGGTCGCGGCCTCGACATTCGCCGATGAAAACCCCGAGTTCCTGAAGGGCTTCGCGGGTGTCATCAACACCTATTACGCCTCCTTCGCCAAGGACAAGAAGGCCTGGGAGGCCGACAGCGAAAACGCCAAGCTGCTTGCCAAGGCGCTCGGCGGCACGCCCGAACAGCAAGCGGCGGCGCTGAAGAACCTGACGCTTCTGACGCCGGACGTCCAGGCCTCCGAAGCATGGCTCGGTGGCGGGGAAAAGGCTGGTGCGGCCAAGATCCTCAAGGACACCGCCACTTTCCTCAAGGAACAGGGCAAGGTCAGCGAAGTGCTGCCGAGCTACGCTGCCTTCGTTACCGCCGACGCGCTCAGCAATCCGAGCAACTAAACTATCGCGGCAATGACGCTGGCGTGATCCGCGCCGGCGTCCCTACTTCTCAAAGAGACCTGACATGCTCAAAGTCGATCACGCGAGCGTCTACTTCAAGACACGAGACGGCAAAACGGTCCATGCGCTCGACCGCGTCTCGCTCGCCATTCCCGAAAACAGCCTCATTGTGGCGCTCGGCGCTTCCGGCTGCGGCAAGTCCACGCTGCTCAACGCCATTGCCGGTTTCCTGCCACTGTCTGAGGGCACGATCACGCTCGACGGGCGACCCGTGACATCACCCGGTGCCGATCGTGGCGTCGTGTTCCAGAAGGATACGCTGCTCCCCTGGAAGACGGTCATCGACAACGTCGCCCTCGGCCTCAAATTCGCCGGCGTGCCGAAGAGCGTCCGCCGCGAACGCGCCGAGCGACTGTTGCACCTGGTCGGCCTCAAGGATTTTGCGGCTGCCTTCCCCTATGAGCTCTCCGGCGGCATGCGCCAGCGCGTCGGTATCGCAAGAGCACTCGCCACCGAACCAGCCGTGCTCCTGATGGACGAGCCCTTCGGCGCGCTCGACAGCCTCACCCGCGAGCAGATGCAGGAACTACTGGTCTCGATCTGGAAAGAGACGCATACCCGCATCTTCTTTATCACCCACTCGATCGAGGAAGCGCTGTTTCTCGGTACCCAGGTAGTGGTGATGTCGCCTCGCCCCGGCCGCATCGTTGCCCGCTTCGATCTGGATTTCGTGCGCCGCTTCGCCGAGACCGGTGACGCCAGGGCGGTTAAGACATCGCCGGAATTTGCCAATCTGCGGGAAGAAATCCGTGACATCCTGCATGGGTCGGAAGAGCTGAGGAGTGCCGCTGAATGAGCGATTTCACCGAAACCGGCCGCGTCGTCATCGGCTCGCCTGCCGAACATCCGAAGCTCGTCAAGATGAAAGGCTTTGGCGCCGGCGACAGGCCGACTGTGCTGATCAGCATTGCAACCGCGCTTGTGCTTCTCGGTGCCTGGTGGCTCGTCGCAAAACTGGCGCTGGTGCCGCATCTCTTCTTGCCGACACCGCAGGAGGTCTGGACGCAGGTTGGTGCTATCTACAACGATGGTTATGCCGGCGCCTCGCTTTACGAGCATGTCTCCGCAAGCCTTTTTCGCATTGTCACCGCCGCCGCCATTGCCACCATTGTCGGCATTCCCGTCGGCCTGCTGATGGGGTTGAACCGCTGGGTCAAGGGCGTTTTGGATACGCCCATCGAATTTTACTGGCCACTGCCGCCGCTGGCCTATCTGCCGCTGATGATCATCTGGCTCGGCATCGGCGAGACCTCCAAGGTGACGCTATTGGTGCTCGCCATGTTTGCGCCGATCTGCCTCTCGGCACAGGCCGGTGTCCGCTCCTTGCCGATCGAGCGCGTCAACGCCGCGCGCACGCTGGGCGCACGCCCCTGGCACATTTTGATCAGCATTGTCTTGCCTTCGGCGCTGCCGGAAATCCTGACAGGTCTCAGGATCGCGCTCGGCATCGGCTGGGGCACCCTGGTGGCCGCCGAATTGATCGCATCGACCAGAGGTATCGGCTACATGATCATGTCAGCTTCGCAGTTTCTGGCGACAGACGTCGTCTTCGTTGGCATCGGCATCATCGCCGCCTGTGCTTTTTCCTTCAGCGCCGCCATCCGCATCCTTGAAGCCGTGCTGGTGCCGTGGAAGGGGAAGAGCTAGCAATCGTAGCAGGTCATCTCCGCTTCGCGCGGATCGGGTAAGCTGGCCGAGCCTTGCTCTCGGCCAGCGTTGCCAGATGCATGGACGATGCCTAGATTGCGATCGATGCCGCAAGACAGACCGAAATGGACAGCAGACCGTGAATGACGACGATACCTTTCCTTCCCCGGCGGCGCTAAACGGCGCTCGCCGTCGGCCGCTTGTCGCCATTATCGGCGGCGGCGTTTCGGGCGCGGGTGTCGCTTACCACCTGGCGCTTGCGGGGCGGGATCACCCCCCTGCCATTACTGTATTCGAGCCGCGCGCCGAACTCGGCCGCGGACTTGCCTATGACACGAACGACCCCGCACACCGCATCAATGTGCCCGCGGCCAGGATGAGCCTTCTGCCCGAGCATCCCACAGATTTCCTCGAATGGATCGAGCTCAACGACGCGATTGCCGACGATCCCGCTGCCCGTCGTGTCGATGGGGCCGTCTTTCCTCGCCGAGCGCTGTTTGGGCGCTATGTTGCATCAGCCTTGCGGCCGCTTGTCGAAACCGGGGCCGTCAGGCACCGACGGGCACTTGTCACCGACGTCGAGCGCGACGGCGCTTTCTGGCGTCTTTCAGACAGCCAGGGCGGCCAGACTTTCGCCGACTATCTGGTGATCGCGACAAGTCACCCCTCGCCATCTCCCCCATCGGCAGTGATGACGCTTGCCGGCCATCCGAAATTCGTCGCCGATACCACCGTGCCGGGCGCGCTAGACGCGATCAGCTCCGAGGATCGTCTCCTCGTTGTCGGCAACGGGCTGACGGCGGCAGATGTCGTCGCGTCACTTGCAAGCACCGGCCATCGCGGCCCGGTGACGTCGATCTCTCGACGAGGATTGAGATCGCGAGGTCATCCAGCAATCGCACAGGATCCGTTTGGCGCCTTCGAGACAGTTCCCTTTGAGAGTGCCACGCAGCTCTTGCGCCTCGTGCGCCGCACCATCCGCGAAGCCGAGCAGGCGGGTCACACATGGCATGCCGTACTCGATCAGGTGCGTGGTCATGGGCATATGATTTGGCGGGCACTACCGGTGTCGGAGCGCCGCCGGATCGTTCGCCACCTTCGACCCTTCTGGGACGCGCACCGCTTCCGCATTGCGCCACAGGTGGAAGAGGTGCTTGACGAGGCGCTCGCCAACGGCCGGATGGAAGTGCTGCCCGCGTCCATTACCAGTATCGGTCGCCAGGGCGAGGAGATCAATGTCGTGCTGCGACAGCGCAACGCCGCTGTGTTGGAACGGGTTTATGACGCGGTGGTCGTTACCACGGGCCCGGCCCATGGCGGTATTCTGAACAGTCAGTCGTGGTTGATGAAGCTACGCGATCTCGGCCACCTGCGGCTTGATCCGACCGGGCTCGGCATTGCCTGCAACCTGTCATGCGAGGCACTGGCGGGCGATGACCAACCGGATCCGACATTGCTGATCTCGGGCCCCTTGGCACGCGGCAGCTTCGGTGAACTAATGGGTCTGCCGCAGATCACCGAGCACGCCGTCTTCGTCGCAAGTGAGCTTGACAAGAAAGTCGAAAAAAACACTGAACGATATTGATATTATTGATGAAGCAATGGCTTCTCTATCGAGAAACGCGCTCGGCGAACGCTTCCAGCTCCGGATCGAATTCGACTTCAACGACATTGTTGAATACGGCGGTCGCGATCATAATGCCCGCGAAAGCAACGAGATCGACCAGCGTCTTCGCGTCGTAGCGACGCTTGAGCTGCGTCCAGATCTCGCTCGGGATGGCGTTGGAATCGGCGACAATCGCCTTGCCGAACGCGTCGAGCAAAATCTCTTCCTCGCTAAGTTCGAGGGTATCCGGATCAAAGCCGTTATTGATCAGCGCGCGGCGAAAAAAAGTGATTGCGATCTTCGAGTTGCAGGCCTTCGAAATCGCGTGCGAGAAGATCCAGATCGGCCGGTCGCTGATCGAAGCCAGTTCGGCGCGCAGCGTAAACCATTCCGCATAGATACGGTGTGCCTGAGGCGAATGTAACAGCGTCCGCTTCATGTTGGT
>NZ_DDHH01000162.1:0-10506 GCF_002338015.1 Rhizobium sp. UBA1881 | reverse complement strand
GACGCGCGTCGGCTGGATTCCCGCCACAAGGGCGAGAATGAGGGAGGGTGGGGTGGCGCTTGCCGTATCGAAGCGGGCGTAGAGGGGGCGGCGATGGGCGATGGAGCCTCGACCCTACTACGCCACCGCCCATATCCGCTTGGCATTCCCCTGATACAGCTTGTCGCGCTCCTCGGCGCTGCAACCCGATGTCAGCGCGTGCGTGGCCGCCACCCAGGGTGTCAGTCCGCCACCGAGCGTGCAGACGGGCCAGTCGCTGCCCCAGACGACGCGGTCCCAACCGAAGCTTTCGATCGTGTGCTCGACATAGGGGCGCAGGCTGTCGACGGACCAGCGTTCGAGATCGCCATAGGCGATGACGCCGGAGATCTTGGCGGTGACGTTGGGGCGGCGGGAGAATTCGGTGATGCCGCGATGCCAGACGGCGCTCATGCCCGACTTGATGGGCGGATTGGCGCAGTGGTCGAGGATGAAGCGGACATCCGGGTTGAGGTCGACAAGATCGAGAATGCGTTCGAACTGATGCGGGAAGACGCAAAGATCGAAGGTTAGCCGGGTATCAGCCAGCCGCGCGACGTTCTCGCGAAACAGCGGGCGCTCGGAGGTGTCGTCGGGGGCCACATGCAGCACGCGGCGAAAGCCCTTGACGAAGGGGTCGGCGAGGCAGCGTTCGAGATAGGCCGCAAAGCCATCTTCCTCTGGCCGGCAGGCGGCGATGGCGCCGCGCACGAGGCTTTTGGGTCTCTCGGCGATCTCCTTGATGAAGGCCGTTTCCTGTTCGATCGCATCACCTGACACATCGACTTCCATGTGCAGCACATTGGTGATGCCGCAGCGAAGCGCGTCGCGCGCATAATGCTCGTAGAGGCTGTCGCGGTTCAGTTCCGGCGCGTCGGGGAGCCAGGGATAGTGCAGGCGATTGCGGTCGATGACGTGTAGATGTGTATCGAAGAGCATGCGGTTCCTCCCCCTTCATGCAGGCTTTTCTTGCCGTCCTCTTAGTCTCTCGCCGGATTTTTGATTGATGACGCGGGCCTCCCACCCGTGTCAGCGTCCGGCGTCGGACAATGTGATTGACGACATAATGAATATAATGTTTGCATATGAATGAATGCGCCGCAAGCGCCACGCATAACGGGAGGAATTATGAGCCACGGTCTGGAAGGCAAGAAGGTCGTCGTCACGGCGGCCGGTCAGGGGATCGGTCGCGCCAGCGCGGAGCGGTTCATTTCGCTCGGCGCCCATGTTTACGCCACCGACATCAACCAGGCGTCGCTGTCGACGTTGGCGGGCGCGACGACCACGGTTCTCGACGTGCTCGATGGAAACGCGGTTCGCGCCTTCGCAGACGAGATCGGGCCGATCGACGTGCTCTTCAATTGCGCCGGCTTCGTGCATGCCGGATCGATCCTCGACTGCGAGGAGAAGGACTGGGACTTCTCCTTCAACCTCAACGCCAAGGCGATGTATACGACCTGCCGCACCTTCCTTCCTGGGATGCTCGACAAGGGCAAGGGCTCGATCGTCAACATGGCGTCGGTGGCATCAAGCGTGAAGGGCGTGCCGAACCGCTTTGCCTATAGCGCGTCGAAGGCGGCCGTGATCGGGCTCACCAAGTCGATCGCGTCCGACTTCGTCGCCAAGGGCATCCGCGCCAACGCCATCTGCCCGGGGACCGTCGACAGCCCCTCGCTGCACGAGCGCCTGCGCGCCACCGGCGATTACGACAAGGCGCTCAGCGACTTCATCGCCCGCCAGCCGATGGGCCGTATCGCCACCGCTGAGGAAATCGCGGCACTCGTGACCTATCTCGCCGGCGACGAGGCCGGGTTCACGACCGGCCAGATCCATGTGGTCGATGGCGGCTGGACCGGCTGAGGCCATATTGCTCTTGCTGGTATCAAGCTGATATCGTTGGCGATCTCGCAGCGGCGGAGCATTTGGACCAATGGCAGAGGTTACGTCAGGCGGCAGCGGCCGTCCCCTTCGGTTGCTGCGCAAGCATGCGATCTTCGTGATCGCGGTGCTCGTTGGCCTCGCGGTCTTCCTGCTTCTGACGACACGCGAGGTGACGGCGCGCAATCTGTTGGCCGGCTGGAACGTCGCCGCGGTGATGTTCATCGTCGCCACATGGCGACGCATGCTGAAGGCGAGCGTGGCGACGATCCGCAAGCGCTCGGCCGATCTCGATTTCTCGGATTCGCTTCTGATGTTCCTGTCGATCTCGGCGGCCCTCGCCAGCATCGCCGGCATCGGGCTCGAACTGCATCAGGTCAAGGAGGCGGCGCCCAGCGTCGCGCTCGGCCGGGCGCTCGCTGCCGTCGTCACCATTCTGATCTCCTGGGTCTTCCTGCACACGCTGTTTACCGTGCATTACGCGCACCGCTTCTATGGCGGCGACGATGATGGCGACGGCGTCAAAGGCGATGGGCTGAAATTCCCCGAAGGGCTGGACGAGCCCGTCTACTGGGACTTTCTCTATTACTCCTTCACGATCGGCGTCGCCTCGCAGACGGCGGATGTGGCGACGAGCTCGACTGTCATGCGCAAGCTGACGCTGCTGCATTCCGTGCTGTCGTTTCTCTTCAATACGACCATCCTGGCGCTCGCCATCAACGTCGGCGCAAGCCTCCTTTAGAGGTAGGTGCGTGCGATAGAGCCGCTCGGCAATCTGGTGTAAGAGAGGTTTTCTTCACCTGGGGTTGTTTTGGGGGGCTTCATGGGGTCGTTGTCGCGCGAGAGATTGGCGGCGCTCGCCGGTTGCGATGCGGAGCAGCTGGACGCCGTGGCGCGGCTTCAGATCATCGAGGTCGGGCCGGAGGGCTATGCGGCCAATGACGTCAGCCGGTTGCGGCTGGTGCTGGCGCTGAACGCCGCCGGCATTGCGCTGGAGACGCTCGCCACCGGCCTCAGGCAGCAGATCGTCTCGCTCGATTTCGCCAGCCAGTTGATGTTCGAACCGGTTACCATGTCGGAAAGATCGCTTCCAGACGCGCTCGCCGATGCGTCGCTCGATCTCGGCCGCGTCAACGCGCTGCATTCCAGCGCCGGGCTTTCGCCGATGTCGGTCAAGCGGGCGCTGCGGGAGGATGACGAGGAGTTCATCCGGCTGATCACCGAATGCACCGGGCTCGGCGCTTCCGACGAGGGCATGCAGCGGGTGCTGAGGGTGTTCGGTCAATCGATGCGGCGCTGCGTGGATACGATGCGCGATCTCTTCCGCGCCGAGGTGGAAGCGCCGATGCTGGCCGCCGGCCTCAGCCATCGCGAGGTGCTCGCGGCGGGTGCGGCCACGCGGCTTTCGCTACAGCGCATCGGCATCCGCATGCTCTTTCTGCTGCAGCGGCGGATGCTTGAGGAGGCGGTGTTCGACAATGTGGTCGGGCGGCTGCAGGACGCCTTGCGCGGGTTGGGTGCCGAGGCCGAGGGTGATCAGGCGCTGCCGGCCGTGGCTTTTGCCGATCTCACAGGCTTCACCGCGCTGACGCGCGATATCGGCGATGTCAGGGCGGCCGAGAAGGCGGCGAGCTTCGAGGCGCTGGCGCAACGTCTCGCCAATCTTGCCGGCGGGCGGATCGTCAAGCCGCTGGGTGATGGGGTGATGATGCTGTTTCCGGATGCGGAGGCGGCGCTGAAGGCGTCATTGTCGCTCGTCGCAGAGAGTGCTGCGCATCAGTTGCCGGAGGTGAGAGTGGGTGTTGCGACCGGTCAGGTGGTGCCGCGCGATGGCGACATTTTCGGCCACACGGTCAATCTGGCGGCGCGGATCGCTTCGGTCGCCGCACCTTCGCAGGTGCTCGTCTGCGGCGGCACGCATGATGCCGCCACAGACGAGAGTTCGGAGATGGATTTCGAGGCGCTGGAACCGATTTCGCTCAAGGGCGTCGCCGATCCCGTCTCCCTGTTTTCGGTCAAGACCGGGCTATAGATCGGCTTCCTAGAATATTGCCTGGCCGGCCAGGAGCGCGAGCACCAGGAAGATCACGAAGATGATCAGCGCGATACCGAAGAGAACGCGCGCGATCGTCGCCGTCGCCGCGGAAATCCCGGAAAAGCCGAAGAAGCCCGCGATCAGCGAAATCACGAAAAAGATAAGAGCCCATTTCAGCATGGAGGCGTTCCTTCTAGTTGGTCCGATAGAAGACGCGCCAGAGCGAAAAAGGTTCCATATCCAATGAGATAGCGGTGACGTTTTGGGGCGTTGCGGGTTTCGCGGCGCGTTATGATCATCAGTCAAAACCAATTAGCGTTGACTAATTGATTAGTAATTGCTATTGAATGCATATGACACAACCCGAGACCATCACGACAGTCATGCGCGCACTTGCCGACCCCACGCGGCGGGCGGTGTTCGAACGCATCGCCAATGCCGACGAGATCACCGTGGCGGAGCTCACCCGGACGAGCAATGTGACCCAGGGGGCGATCTCGCAACATGTGAAGACGTTGAAACAGGCAGGCCTCGTCAGCGAACGGCCGGAGGGCCGCAATGTCTATTATCGGGCGCAACCGGCCGGCCTGGAGCCGCTGGCGGATTGGATGAGCCATTATGGCGTGTTCTGGCGCGAGCGCTTTGCCGATCTGAGAGACCTGCTGAAGGAAATCGACCCATGACCGATCCTGCCGACACGTCATCCATCGTCCTGGACGAGGTCTTCCCGCATAGACGGGAGATCGTCTGGAAGGCGCTGACCTCGGGCGCGCTGATCGGGCGATGGCTGATGGAGCCCAAGGGGTTCGAGGCGGTCGTCGGCAACCGCTTCACATTTCAGACCAAGCCGGCCGGCGAGTGGGACGGCACCATCCGGTGCGAGGTGCTTGAGGTCGTGGAAGGGCAGCGGCTCTCCTATGCCTGGAGGGGCGGCCACGAGAGCAACCAGGGCTACGGCTCGAAGCTGGAGACGATCGTCACCTTCACGCTTGCCGAAACGGAAGCGGGCACGCGGTTGCGCCTGGTGCATTCGGGCTTCGTGCTGCCGAAGAACGATGCAGCCTATCGCAACATGAGCGAGGGCTGGAAGAAGGTCGTCGAGCGCTTGGACACTGTCGTCGCGGAGGAGGCGTCGCAGACGCTGCATTAAATCCAGAGGAGGAGAATGTCATGAACGCATCCTATACCGGCGGCTGCGCCTGCGGCGCCATGCGCTACGAGATCGCCGGCGAGCCCTTCGTCATGCTCGATTGCCAGTGCCGCCAATGCCAGCGCGACAGTGGCACCGGGCACCAGTCGCACCTGACCTTCGTTGCCGCCGAGGTGACGCTGAAGGGCGAGGCATCGCAATGGCAGAGCGTGGGCGATGGTGGCACGGTGAAGCGGCGCGCCTTCTGTCCGACCTGCGGCTCGCATGTCTACCTGACATTTCCCGACATGCCTGACGTGTTCATCGTCACGCCATCGAGCCTCGACGATCCCAGCCGCTACAAGCCGCAGCTGGTGGCATGGACCGCCGCCGGCCACGCCTGGGATCATCTCGATCCGGCCTTGCCGACATTCGAGGCCATGCCGCCGCGCTGACATTCACCGATCGACGAGAACGCCGCCGCTGTTGCCAACGGCGGCGTTTTCGGTCTGCATGGCATGCGTCAGCCGTGGTTGATCATCACGTGGCGGACGGCGGTGTAGTCTTCCAGTGCGTAGACGGACATGTCCTTGCCGTAGCCCGATTGCTTCAGGCCGCCATGCGGCATCTCGTTGGTCAGCATGAAGTGGGTGTTGATCCAGGTGCAGCCATATTGCAGGCGGGCGGCGGTCTTCATGCCGCGGCTGATGTCCTTGGTCCAGACGGACGAAGCCAGGCCATAGTCGCTGTCGTTGGCCCAGGCGACGGCATCCTCGACATCGGTGAAGCGGGTGACGGAAACGACCGGGCCGAAGACCTCGCGGCGAACGATCTCGTCTTCCTGCGTCGCGCCGGCAATAACCGTCGGCGTGTAGAAGAAGCCCTTGTCGCCCGATGTCTTGCCGCCTGTCGTGATCTCCATGTGCTTGTGCTCGCCGGCGCGGGCAACGAAGCTTTCGACGCGGTCGCGTTGGCGCTTGGAGATCAGCGGGCCGATCTCGTTTTCGGCGTCGTCGGCAAGGTTGAACTTGATCGAGGAGACCGCCGAGGAGAGGTCGGCGACGAACTTGTCGTAAACCCTAGCGTCGGCATAGATGCGGCAGGCGGCGGTGCAGTCCTGGCCGGCATTGTAATAGCCGAAAGTGCGGATGCCCGATACGACCGCGTCGATATCGGCGTCGTCGAAGACGATCACAGGGGCCTTGCCGCCGAGCTCCAGATGCGTGCGCTTGACTGTTTTGGCGGCCGCCTGCAGCACCTTCTTGCCGGTTGCGACGTCGCCGGTGATCGAAAGCATCGAGATCTTCGGGTGGCTGATCAGCGCGTTGCCGACGCTTTCGCCGCGGCCGAGGATGACGTTGACGACGCCTTCGGGCAGGATGTCGGAGAGGAGCTTTGCCATCTTCAGCGCCGTCAGCGGCGTCTGCTCGGAAGGCTTGAAGACGACGGTGTTGCCGCCGGCAATCGCGGGTGCCAGCTTCCAGGCCATCATCATCAGCGGGTAGTTCCAGGGCGCGATCGAGCCGACGATGCCGATGGCGTCGCGACGGATCATCGAGGTGTGGCCGGGCAGGTATTCACCGGCGACCGGGCCGTGCAGGTTGCGTACCGCGCCGGCGAAGAAGCGGTAGCAATCGACGATGGCCGGGATCTCGTCGTTCAGCACCGCGTTGATCGGCTTGCCGCAGTTCAACGCTTCCAGCGTCGCGAAGCCTGCCGCGTCCTTCTCGATGGCGTCGGCGATTTTCAGCAGATAGCCGGCGCGCTCGCCGGGTGTCGTCTGCGACCATGTCGAGAATGCCTTCTCAGCGGCATCGACGGCGGCGTCGATCTGGCCGAGCGAAGCTTCCGCGAGGCTCAGCACCGTCTCGCCGGTCTTCGGGTTCAGGATGTTTTCTTCGATCTCGGTGCCCGCTTCGAAGCGGGATCCAATCAGCATCGCGGTGTCCATGATGTTCTCCTTTGTTATCGATGGGGCGGGATGGGGGTATCCCGCGCTCCGGTTATTTTCCAGCTCCGGCGACCTGATCGCCGTCGCGCGTGAGGTAGTAGGCTGCCAAGATCGGCAGGAAGGTGACGAGCACGACGACCATGGCGACCACGTTGGTGACGGGGCGCTGGCGCGGGCGGATCAGCTCTTCCAGCATCCAGATCGGCAGTGTCGATTGCTGGCCGCCGGTGAAGGTGGTGACGATGACCTCGTCGAAGGAAAGCGCGAAGGCAAGCATGCCGCCGGCCAGAAGCGCCGTGCCGATATTCGGCAGGATGACGTGGCGGAAGGTCTGGAAGCCATCGGCGCCGAGATCCATCGAGGCCTCGATCAGCGAGCCCTGGGTGCGGCGGAAGCGGGCGACGGCGTTGTTATAGACCACCACGACACAGAAGGTGGCGTGGCCGAGCACGATCGTCCAGACCGAGAAGGGGATGTCGAACAGGCTGAAGGCCGAGCGCAGCGCGATGCCGGTGATGATACCAGGCAGCGCGATCGGCAGGATGACGAGGAGCGAGATCGCCTCGCGGCCGAAGAATTTCGTCTGGCTGACGGCGGCGGCGCAGAGCGTGCCGAGCACCAACGCGATCGCGGTGGCGATGCAGGCGACCTGCGCGGAAAGCCCAAGCGCGGCCCAGACATCCGGCCGGTTCCAGGCGATGCCGAACCATTGCAGCGTCAGCCCCGGCGGCGGCCACTGGTAGCTCTTTTCCTCCGTCGTGAAGGCGTAGACGAAGATCAAAAGGATCGGCAGGTGCAGGAAAAGCAGCCCGCCGGCGGCGGCGATCTTGAGCGCGATCGGCGCGCGTTGGCCACGGTCAGAGCGCATCAGCTTTCCCACCCGAACTTGACGGTCCCCGAAGATGTGGCCTTCAGTGCGTCGTTTTCATATTCGAGCAGGGCCGCATCGAGCTGCTCCTCCGAAGGTTTCGTAAATCCATATCTGTGATGCATCTCATCGAATTTTGGCTTTAGACGATCCTCAAGCGCCTCCGCGTTACGACGCACGTCCTGCAGCCTGAGCAGTAGATACCAACCGCGCTCATCATCTTGAAAATAGGCTGCTTCGTCGCGGAAAAAGTGGTGAGCGAAATAGTCCCTGTTGGACTTCATTTTTGATATTTCAGCGGCCTCAGGTTCAAGCTCCGGAATGCTCTTAACGCTTTTGATGAGATTGCCCAGCGATTTGGACTTAGCATTCTCGTAGGCTTGATCGAACGTCTGTTCCCATTCGGCTCTACTCCGAATTGATTTGTTTTGGACGCCTTTACCTACCGCGTCGAACACCGCAAAATTTATCAAAGAATGCTCGACAAGGGCGAATGTAAAGAACAGCAATCCGAAATGGGCATATAGCTCCTTCGTAAGAACAATGTTTTCGCCTGTGAGCTCAGGGAACTCCTCGATGAGCTCCGCGAATCTGGGGTCAGAGCGCATCGAAGGCTCCCTGTTTCTTGGCCAGCCACAGATAGACGGCCATGATGACGATGGGGACGACGGAGAAGGCGGCGGCGAGCGGCACGTTGCCGGCCGTTCCCTGCTGCGCATAGACCGCCTGGCCGATGAAGAGGCGCGAGGAGCCGATGATCTGCGGGATGATGTAATCGCCCAGCGTCAGCGAGAAGGTGAAGATCGAGCCGGCGACGATGCCGGGCAGCGCCAGCGGAAAGAGCACGGTGCGGAAGGTCTGGCCCGGCGTGGCGCCGAGATCCGACGAGGCCTCGATCAGGTTGCCCTGCACGCGTTCGAGGGCTGCCTGCGTCGGCAGGATCATGTAGGGCAGCCAGACATAGACGAAGACGAGGAAGGTGCCGATATAGCTGACCGACAGCGAGTTGCCGCCGATAATTGGCAGCGCCAGTACGCCGTCGAGCAGCCAGGCGAGATGCAGCTTGGCGAAGAACCAGGTGAGAATACCCTCCTTGGCGAGGATCAGCTTCCAGGCGTAGATCTTGACCAGATAGCTCGACCAGAGCGGCAGCATGACGCCGAGATAGAAGAGCGCCTTCCATTTGCCCCTGGCGTAGCGGGCGGCATAATAGGCGATCGGGAAGGCGACGACGGCGGAAGCCAGCGTCACCAGCGCCGCCATCAGCACGGTTCTCACGATGATGTCGAAATTGGTCGGCGACAGCAGCTGGGCATAGGTTGCCAGGGTGAATTCGTAGTTCACCAGGCCGGAGAAATCGTCGATCGAAAAAAAGCTTTGCAGCAGAAGCGCCAGGAGCGAGCCGATATAGATGATGCCGAGCCAGAGCAGTGGCGGCGTCAGCATCAGGAAGAGCAGCAGCTTGGGGCGGCGCCAGAACATGTCGGAGAGCCGGCCGAAGAAACCACCGCGTCCGGGCAGGATCGAGGTTGCCGTCTCCTCGTGGGTGAGCGCGATCGCGGTCATGCGGCGTCGTCCATGTAGTGCACGTCGACGGGCTGCCACGACAGGCGGACATCGGCGCCGACTTCGGGCACGGCGACACCGGCGGGCAGCATGACATGCAGGCGCGTGCCTCGGGCGGCGACGGTCAGCCGCGTGGCGGCGCCGAGAAAGCTGGCGTTTTCGACGCGGGATTCGACGCCGTCGCCGGTGAGGCGGATCGCTTCCGGGCGCAGGCTCGCCCAGCGCTTCTCGCCGCCGAGCGCGGTCATCAGGTCGGGGGCGATCACATTGGAGGAGCCGACGAAATCGGCGACGAAGCGGGTTTTCGGGCGGTTATAGATATCCTGCGGCGTGCCCTCCTGCACGATGCCGCCATCGTTGAAGACGGCGACGCGGTCGGCCATGGAGAGTGCTTCGCCCTGATCGTGGGTGACGAAGACGAAGGTGATGCCCAGCGCGCGTTGCAGGCCCTTCAGCTCCTCCTGCATCTGCTCGCGCAGCTTCAGGTCCAGCGCGCCGAGCGGTTCGTCAAGCAGCAGCACGCGGGGCTTGTTGACCAGCGCCCTGGCGAGCGCCACGCGCTGCCTCTGGCCGCCGGAGAGTTGCCCGGGCTTGCGGGCGCCATAGCCGGGGAGTTTCACCAGCTCCAGCGCCTGTTCGGCGGCCTTGGCGCGATCCATCTTGCCGACGCCCTTGACCATCAGCCCGTAGGCGACGTTGTCGAGGATGTTGAGGTGCGGGAAGAGGGCGTAGTCCTGGAACACGGTGTTGACGTTGCGCCTGTAGGGCGGCACGCCCTCGGCGGTCTCGCCGAAAATCTCGATATGCCCCGCCGTCGGCTGCTCGAAGCCGGCGATCAGGCGCAGGCAGGTGGTCTTGCCCGAACCCGACGGCCCCAGCATGGCGAAGAACTCGCCCGGCGCGATCTCAAGATCGACGCCATCGACGGCGCGAACGGCTCCGAAATGGCGGGAGACCTTCTGGAAACGGACGGCGGGTGTCATTTTGGGGGCTCCTCGGGATTTCGTAGTGTTTTGGTCGGGATGGGTTGTGCCGTGTGGCACCCCCCTCTGTCCTGCCGG
>NZ_DDHH01000010.1:14120-32760 GCF_002338015.1 Rhizobium sp. UBA1881 | reverse complement strand
CGATCTCCCCCCTTGTGGGGGAGATGTCCGGCAGGACAGAGGGGGGTAGCCCCGGAGACATCAACCCCATGCCACTGATCAACCTCCCAGCCTTCTCCGAAGATCTGCTCGCCGAGTTCGCCGCCCGCAGCACCGAGCGTGTAGACACCCCGGTCATCCAGCCGGCCGAACCCTTCCTCGACATCGCCGGTGAAGACCTTCGCCGCCGCATCTTCATGACCGAGAGCGAAACCGGCGCCAGCCTGTGTCTCCGCCCGGAATTCACAATTCCCGTCTGCCTGCGCCATATCGAAAGCGCCATGGGTACGCCGAAGCGCTATGCCTATCTGGGCGAGGTCTTCCGCCAGCGCCGCGAAGGCGGCAATGAGTTCTATCAGGCGGGTATCGAAGATCTCGGCGATATCAATATCCCGAGCGCCGACGCCCGCGCCATCGGCGATGCGGCCGGCGTGCTGTCGCGGCTGCTGCCGGGCAAGAAGTTGGCCGTCACGCTCGGGGATCAGGCCGTCTTCGAGGCCGTCGTCCAGGCGCTCGGCCTGCCGCTCGGCTGGCAGAAGCGGCTGATCCATGCCTTTGGCGACACCACCCATCTCGAAGCGCTGCTCGCCAGCCTCGTCAGCCCTCAATTCGTCACCGGCCTCAGCGACGATATCGCGCGCCTCCTGGGCGCTGACGATGAAGAGGCGCTGGTCGCCCATATCGACGCCACCATGCAGGCGACGGGCTATTCCACCAATGCCAGCCGCTCGCCGCAGGACATCGCCCGCAGGCTCAAGGAGAAGCTGATCCTGTCGGAAACCCGGCTCGATGACGCGGCGTTCCTAGTGCTTCAGGAGTTCCTGTCGCTCAACGTGCCGCTGATCAATGCATCGGCGGCACTCTCCGGCTTCGCCGATGCCGCCGGCCTCAAGCTTGGCAACGCCCTGTCGCGCTTCGATGGTCGCGTGGCCGCACTCGCCAATGCTGGCGTCGATCTTTCGTTGATCGATTATCGCGCCGCCTTCGGCCGCCCGCTGGATTATTACACCGGCCTCGTCTTCGAGATCGGCGTCGAGGGCTCGGATGCCGTGCTCGCCGGTGGCGGACGCTTCGACAAGCTGATGACCCTGCTCGGCGCCAGGGAGCGCATCCCGGCCGTCGGCTTCTCGCTGTGGCTGGATCGCATCGAAACGGAAAGGGCCGCCTGATGACCATCACCATCGCGCTGCCCTCCAAGGGCCGGATGAAGGACGACGCCTCGGCCATCTTCGAGAAGGCCGGCATGAGGATCACCGCCGTCGGCAACGACCGCTCCTATCGTGGTCGCGTCGAAGGCTGGGATGATGTCGAGGTTGCCTTCCTCTCGGCCTCCGAAATTTCGAAGGAGCTCGGCAACGGTACCGTCGATTTCGGCGTTACCGGCGAAGACCTGATCCGCGAAGGCTTGGCGGAAGCCGACAAGCGCGTCGAATTCTGCGCCCGCCTCGGTTTCGGCCATGCGGATGTCATCGTCGCCGTGCCGGAGATCTGGCTCGATGTCGACAGCATGGCCGATCTCGGCGATGTCGCCACCGATTTCCGCGCCCGCCACGGCCGCCGCCTGACGATCGCCACCAAATACTGGCGCCTGACGCAGCAGTTCTTCTCGCGCCAGCACGGCATCCAGCTTTATCGCATCGTCGAAAGCCTTGGCGCCACTGAGGGCGCACCGGCCTCGGGCTCGGCCGACATCATCGTCGATATCACCTCGACGGGCTCGACGCTGCGCGCCAATCACCTGAAGATCCTGTCGGATGGCGTCATCCTGCGCTCCGAGGCCTGCCTAGTGCGCGCCCGCAAGGAAAGCCACGCCAACGAACCTTCCGTTGCCCGCCTGATCGAAGCCGTCCGCGCCGCGCTTTGATGGCCGGCGAGGACGACAACATCGTAGCCGGGAAAGACAAACCGGGTGCTCCCGTAACGGAGCCGCTTTTCCAGTTTCAACCACGCTGGAAGGAAGAACTCGTCGTCACGGGAAGCGGTGGCTCCTTCGTGCTGGAGCTGCCGATGGGCGTATTGTCTGCCTACCTTCCCAGCGAGAACGAGTGGAAAGAGCACGGGCCGGAATGGGCGCGGGGCCTCTGGCCGGAGCTAAGGCGCGACCTGGATGAGTGGTGTCGCACCCATAACGCCGCTCTCTATGTAATCGCGACGGCAAGCGTTTATTCGCTTTAGCCGCTCGACTGCTGCAGAGACCGCCGCGCAACCTCCTCACTTGATTGAGAACGCAAAAAAAGCCCGCCGCCAGATGACCTGACGGCGGGCTTTTCATACTTGGGAGGATGCTATGCCGATTAGGCCGCGACCGGCAGGGCGCCACGGCGGGCGTCGATCGAGTAGAGACCGGGGCCGAAGGTGGCGAGCAGGATGTAGGCGCCGGCGAGCGTGAAGTTTTTCATCAGCATGATGCCGTTGAGAGCGTTGATCCAGCCGAGAGCGGCATCCGGCCAGCCGGGAACGGCAACGGTGCCGGAGTGGAAGACGAGACCGGTGAAGACGCAGAATGCGGCCAGCGCCCAGCCGACGATCTTCGTCTGGAAGCCGATGAGAACGGCAAGACCGGTGACGAGTTCGAACAGGCCGGCGAGGTAGGCAAGGGCGGTGGCGGCAGGCAGGCCGGCGCCGGTGATCATGCCGGCGGTGCCAGCCGGGTCGGTCAGCTTGCCGAAGCCGGAATAGATGAAGATGAAGGACAGAAGAATGCGGGCGACGAGAATGACAATGTTCTGGGTATTCGACATGGAACTGTCTCCGGTTGAATGAGTTGAGACCGGTGTGCCCCCCGGCACGGTTGTCGATCTCGTATGCACCGTTTCTCCTCTATTTTGGTCGTCATGGAAAGATAGACGGGAGGGGACAGTTCGTTCAATAATAGTGAACGACAATAGCGAATGGTGGCGGCTTGCCATTGCGCCGCGCGCTCTTCTATGGTCGGGCCACCTACCGCAACTGGAGACTTCAGATGGCAGACCTTTCCGCATTCCCGATCACGAAACGCTGGCCGGCAAGCAACCCCGATATCATCCAGCTCTATTCGCTGCCGACGCCGAACGGCGTGAAGGTGTCGATCGCGCTTGAGGAGCTTGCTCTACCCTATGAGCCGCATCTGATCTCGTTCGGCACCAATGATCAGAAATCTCCGGAGTTCATGTCGCTCAATCCGAATGGCCGCATTCCGGCGATCATCGATCCCAATGGCCCTGATGGAAAGCCGATCGGCTTGTTCGAATCCGGAGCGATCCTGGTCTATCTCGCCGAAAAGACCGGCAAGCTCATCCCGGCGGATGCTGCCGGCCGCTACGAGACGCTCCAGTGGGTGTTCTTCCAGATGGGCGGCATCGGGCCGATGTTCGGCCAGTTCGGCCACTTCCATAAGTTCGCCGCCGACAAGGTCGCCAACAATTCCTATCCGGTGGAGCGTTATCGTGACGAGTCCAAGCGCCTGCTCGGCGTTCTGGAAGAGCGCCTGCAGGGACGTCAGTGGATCATGGGCGACACCTACACCATCGCCGATATCACCACGTTCCCATGGGTACGCGGCGCCGATGTCTTCTATGGTGGCCGCGAGCTTCTGGAATACGACAAGTTCCCGGCGGTCATGGACTGGCTGAAGCGCTGCATCGCGCGCCCGGCGAGCGAAAAGGGCCTGAACATCCCGGCACGCCCGGCCTGAACCATCTAGGCAATATGTGCCCATAACGTCAAAAGCCGGCCCATTGGGCCGGCTTTTCCGTGACAGCAGGTAAGTTTTACTGGCGGCGAATGGCGGCCTTGCCGGTGTCGGCTTCGATGCGCGGGAAGATGAACATGCCGATCATGCTGCCATTGCCTTCCTCTTCGTAGCCGTTCGATTCACCCATGCAGAAAAGCGGCTGGCGATAGCCGTTCGGCAGGATAATCGTGGTCGAAAAACAGAAGGATGAGGACAGGGCAGCTGCCTGTTCGAAAATCTGGACGATGCGGCCGCGATCCCTCGGATCGTAGCAGCGCATCAGACTGAGCAAGCCGCATTCGGGCACCGACAGACCATGAAGCCGGGCGCTGCGTTCCTGAAGGCGGATCACGCCGCTTGAAAAGTCGCCGACCCAGCTTTCCGATATCGAGAGCTGAGCGAGCATGTCGGGATTGTTGTCGTTGAGTTCCAGCGATCCGCGCATCAGCGGTGCGGATGCGTTGGTTTTTGTTATCTTAAACACATTGTTCCCCAGTTTGGGCGCAGCGTTCTCCCGTGCTGCACACCCGGCAAACATTACAGTTTCAGTCGACGCCGCGCTTCATGCTCGGTGGCCGGAAAATAGCGTTCCGAGCGGTCGCCCCAAGAAGTGAGCCCACTCTGCCCAGCCTTTCCAAAATATGCAACTTCTAATTTAATTCAGGATAAGAAACTCGGTTCATGCGTCAATGCAATTCTGAGCGGTGTTGGCGATGCAGCGGCAAGTGCGCCTTGAACGAAGCGCCGAACACAGCGCGAATCTATAAGTTTTTTTGCAGAAACGGCAACGGTTTTTAACACGCAGGCGTATCCTCGCGCCCACTCATCAACGATCAAAAATAGCGGAAAGGTTGATGAAACCACTGCTAAATAACGCGAAATTGATGGAGTTGCGGGCGTTTCCTACCTCTGACGGCAACCATTGGCAAGAAAACTCGATTGTTACGAGAATTTGACCCCTCGGTAAAAATCGCCCGTCGAGCAAGCTTCACGAAAGCCTCGCCAAGCTCAACGGCTTGCCATTTGTATGATTATACGTTTCATCACACGGTTGAAAAATTCCGCACGCGAATGTGAGCGCGAATCACAAAACGAAAAGGGCGACCCGAGGGCCGCCCTTCCGTAACCTGAACCTGATGGCTCAGACATAAGACCCGAAGGTCTTACATCATGTCCATGCCGCCACTTCAGCGCGCTTGACGCGCTGAAGCACTTAAAGTGTATGGGCGGCTTTCACGTACAGTTCTGTAATCAGACCTTATGGTCTGATTACATCATGTCCATGCCGCCCATGCCGCCCATGCCGCCAGGCATGCCGGCAGGAGCGTCCTTCTTCGGCAGCTCGGCGATCATGGCTTCCGTCGTGATCAGCAGCGAAGCAACCGAAGCTGCGTTCTGCAGAGCCGTACGAACAACCTTGACCGGGTCGACGATGCCCATGGCGATCATGTCGCCATATTCAGACGTCTGGGCGTTGTAGCCGTAGTTGTCTTCGTTCTTCTCGAGGATCTTGCCAACAACGATCGATGCTTCGTCACCGGCGTTCTCGGAGATCTGGCGAACCAGCGACTGCAGAGCGCGACGGATGATGTTGACGCCAGCTTCCTGGTCGTCGTTTGCACCCTTTGCAGTGATCTTGGAAGCCGAACGGAGGAGGGCAACGCCACCACCAGGTACGATACCTTCCTGAACAGCAGCGCGCGTTGCGTTCAGAGCGTCGTCGATGCGGTCCTTGCGTTCCTTGACTTCGATTTCCGTGGAGCCGCCGACGCGGATGACGGCAACGCCGCCAGCGAGCTTGGCAAGACGTTCCTGCAGCTTTTCGCGGTCATAATCGGAAGAGGTTTCTTCGATCTGAGCCTTGATCTGAGCAACGCGGCCTTCGATGTCGGACTTGGCGCCAGCGCCGTCGACGATCGTCGTGTTTTCCTTGGAGATCGAAACCTTCTTCGAACGGCCGAGCATGTCGAGCGTTACGGATTCGAGCTTGATGCCGAGGTCTTCGGAGATGACAGTGCCGCCCGTGAGGATAGCGATGTCTTCCAGCATGGCCTTGCGGCGATCGCCGAAGCCAGGAGCCTTGACGGCAGCGATCTTCAGGCCGCCACGCAGCTTGTTGACGACGAGCGTAGCAAGAGCTTCGCCTTCGACGTCTTCAGCGATGATGAGGAGCGGCTTGCCGGTCTGAACGACGGCTTCGAGAACCGGGAGCATCGCCTGCAGGTTCGAGAGCTTCTTCTCGTGGAGGAGAATGTAAGCGTCGTCGAGGTCGGCGACCATCTTTTCCGGGTTGGTGACGAAGTAAGGCGACAGGTAGCCGCGGTCGAACTGCATGCCTTCGACGACTTCGAGTTCGGTTTCAGCGGTCTTGGCTTCTTCGACGGTGATGACACCTTCGTTGCCGACCTTCTGCATGGCTTCAGCAATGTCGTCACCGACCTGCTTGTCGCCGTTTGCGGAGATCGTGCCAACCTGGGCAACTTCAGCCGAGGTGGAGATCTTCTTTGCCTTGGCCTGCAGGTCCTTGACGACTTCTGCAACAGCGAGGTCGATACCGCGCTTCAGGTCCATCGGATTCATGCCGGCAGCAACGGCCTTGGCGCCTTCGCGAACGATAGCGCGGGCCAGAACGGTAGCCGTCGTGGTGCCGTCGCCAGCGATGTCGTTGGTCTTCGAAGCAACTTCGCGGACCATCTGGGCGCCCATGTTTTCGAACTTGTCTTCGAGTTCGATTTCCTTGGCGACCGATACACCGTCCTTGGTGATGCGCGGAGCGCCGAAGGACTTGTCGATAACGACGTTACGCCCCTTCGGGCCGAGGGTTACCTGCACTGCGTCAGCGAGGATGTCGACGCCGCGCAGCATCTTTTCGCGCGCAGAGCGGCCGAACTTTACTTCTTTAGCTGCCATTTTGAGAACTCCTGAAAAGGGGTGTCAGCGAATTGGGATGAAGTGGGAAACCGGCTGATTAGCCGATGATGCCCATGATGTCGGCTTCCTTCATGATCAGAAGGTCTTCGCCGTTGATCTTGACTTCGGTGCCGGACCACTTGCCGAACAGAACGCGGTCGCCAGCCTTGACGTCGAGAGCGACGACCTTGCCGGACTCGTCACGAGCGCCGGTGCCGACGGCGACGATTTCGCCTTCCTGCGGCTTTTCCTTGGCGGTGTCAGGAATGATGATGCCGCCCTTGGTCTTTTCTTCGGACTCAACGCGGCGAACAACGACGCGATCGTGAAGGGGGCGGAAGTTGGTGTTTGCCATTGTCTAATCCCTCGATCAAATGACACTCGCAGGCCGGTATGGCCCACACGGATGGGTGTTAGCACTCTCCTCTGGTGAGTGCTAGCGACCTGCATTTAGGAGCGGCCATCTGGGGAGTCAAGGGAAGCTGTCGTAATTTTCCGACGCCCCATGCCTATAGCCGTTTGATGGCAAAGTTGTGAACCTGCCGCGCGCTTGTCGAGGACGGGAAAACGCTTCGATGGTTAATGCCGGAAAGGGCAGGGGCAGCGCCGCATCTCCCGGCGCCGAGCTTTGTCATAAACCCGTGTCCGCAATTTGCGAAAGGCCATCAGGAGGCGCCGTCTCGGCGCCGCCGCCGGGCCGGGATTGTCCAGCCTCGATACGGGTGATATCGAGCGACAGGGGACAGCCGGCAGAGGTCGGCAAAGGGGTGGATATATATGAGCGTGGACGGAGCGGTGATGGCGGATGACAGCGTGGCATCGGTGCCGTTTGGCGAGGCCGTCCGCGTCTGGGCCAGGATCGGCTGTCTGAGTTTCGGCGGCCCCGCCGGCCAGATCGCCCTGATGCACCGAACGATCGTCGACGAAAAGCGCTGGATCTCCGAGGATCGCTTCCTGCATGCGCTGAACTACTGCATGCTTTTGCCAGGCCCCGAGGCGCAGCAGCTTGCCACCTATATCGGCTGGCTGATGCATGGTGTGCGCGGCGGCATCCTCGCCGGCCTGCTTTTCATCCTCCCCGGCTTCGTGGTCATGCTGGGTCTCTCCGCCCTCTACGCCGTCTTCCAGGAGACAGCCTGGCTTCCCGCCCTGTTCTTCGGCCTCAAGGCGGCCGTGCTTGCCGTCGTCGTCGAGGCGCTGCTGCGCCTTGCCCGCCGTGCCTTAAAGACCCGCGCGCATTATTACATCGCCGGCGCCTCTTTCCTGGCGCTGTTCATGCTGAACGCGCCGTTCCCGGTCGTCGTCATCCTCGCCGGCCTCACGGGTTTCGCTCTGCACCGCTATGCCCGCCGACACGCGCCGACGCAGGAAGCCCAAGCCCAACTCAACACGCAATCGCCCCGCCGCCAGCCCACGTTTACGACCCACGCCATCGCCCGGCCGCTCCTTGTTCTCGTCTTCTGGATACTCATCTGGCAGGCACCGTTGCTCCTCGTCCGCAATCTGCATGCGCCCTCCGATCTCATCGCCGAGGCGCTGAGCGGCGAGACCAATGTCTTCGGCGCGCTCTTCATCTTCTTCTCCAAGATGGCGGTCATCACCTTCGGCGGCGCCTATGCGGTGCTCACCTATGTCGCGCAGGTCGCCGTCGGTCATTATGCCTGGCTGCAGCCGGGCGAGATGTTGGATGGCCTGGCGCTGGCCGAGACCACGCCCGGCCCGCTGGTTCTCGTCCTCTGTTTCGTCGGCTTCCTCGCCGGCTACCGCAATCCGCTCTTCATGGCGCCGCTGATGGGCGGCGCGCTCGGCGCCACGCTGGTTGCCTGGGCCACCTTCGTCCCTAGCTTCGTCTGGATCTTCGCCGGCGCGCCCTTCGTCGAGAAGCTGCGCGATAACGCCGGCCTGTCGGCGGCACTATCCGCCATCACAGCGGCCGTCGTCGGCGTCATCCTCAATCTGTCGCTTTGGTTCGGCCTGCACGTGCTCTTCGCCGAGGTCGGCCGGTTAGCACTTCTGTCGCGAGGCGCGGGCCTCCCCATCGTCAGTCTCGCCTGGCCGCAATGGGCCACCATCGATATCGCCGCGCTGGCGATCTTCGTGATCGCGTCTGTCCTGCTGTTCTACGTGAAGATGGGCATGGTCAAGGTGCTGGGGCTTTGCGCCGCCGCTGGCCTTGCCATCAAGGGCGCCGAACTGCTGCTCTGAAGGCCGTCGGAGCGCACTGGGTCGCAAGAATTTCATCGTCCCGCATTGCAAAATTTCTTGCCATCGCGGCGGGGCTTTGCGATGTCAGCCCTCATCGAATGAAAACCGGGACTTTGAAATGGCGCAGCGCATCGAGAATTTCGCAGAGATCACCAGCCACTACGATGCGGTGTTCTGCGATGTGTGGGGCGTGTTGCACAACGGCGTCTCGCCGTTCCCGAAGGCCGCCGCAGCCCTGCAGGCCGCGCGCGAGGCTGGTCTCACGGTCGTTCTGATCACCAATTCGCCGCGCATTGCGCCGCTCGTCGTCGATCAGCTCCGCAACATCGGCATCCAGGACGAAGCCTATGACCGCATCGTCACCTCGGGCGATGTCACCCGTGGCCTGATCGCCGAAGGCCCGAAGAAGGTCTTCCTGCTCGGCCCGGATCGCGACATCGCCATCATCGAAGGCATCGGCGTCACCCGCGTTTCCGCCGAAGAGGCCGATTGCGTCGTCTGCACCGGCTTCTTCGACGATGAGACCGAGACGCCTGAAGATTACACCGACATGCTCAAGGCCTTCCAGGCCCGCGACTTGCCGCTGATCTGTGCCAACCCCGACCTGATCGTCGAGCGCGGCCACAAGATGATACCCTGCGCCGGCGCCATGGCCGCCTATTACGATCAGCTCGGCGGCAAGACCCGCATCGCCGGCAAGCCGCACAAGCCGATTTATGACGCCGTGCTCTCGGTTGCCCGCGAAATGCGCGGTGACCTCAAGATGGACCGCATCCTGGCGATCGGCGACGGCATGCCGACGGATGTGCGCGGCGCTCTCGATTACGGTCTCGATCTTCTCTATATCAGCGGCGGCATCCACGCGGCCGAATACACGCTGAACGGCGAGACCGACGAGGCGATCCTCACCGCCTATCTCGAACGCGAGAAGGCAACGCCGAAGTGGTGGATGCCGCGCCTGGCCTGAGCCGCCATCTGACCATCTTGTGTAAGCCCGAAGCATCAGTAAAGTCTGCCCGATGACCGTCTTCCATCGCAATGAAACCCGAGAGCCCTTGCCAGACCACCTGCATGGCGGTGTGGTCGCCATCGGCAATTTCGACGGTGTCCATCGCGGTCATCAGTCGGTGCTGGAACGCGCGCTCGAGATCGCCGAGGCGCGTGGCGTTCCAGCCCTCGTGCTGACCTTCGAGCCGCATCCGCGCACGGTCTTCAACCCGCAGACACCGGTCTTCCGCCTGACGCCAGCGCCGCTGCGCGCCCGCATTCTCGAGGCCATGGGCTTCGGCGCCGTCATCGAATACCCGTTCGACCGCGAATTCTCGCAGCGCTCGGCTGACGATTTCATCCACTCGATCCTCAAGGATTGGCTGGCCGCCTCCGAGGTCGTGACCGGCGTCGATTTCCATTTCGGCCGTGGCCGCGAGGGTGGCCCGGCCTTCCTTATGGATGCCGGCAATAAATACGGCTTCGGCGTCACCCTGATCGACACCTTCCGCGACGAGAACGCCGACGTGGTCTCTTCCAGTCGCATCCGCGCTTTGTTGAAGGACGGCGAAGTCAGCGAGGTCGCCGGCCTGCTCGGCTATCACTACACGGTCGAATCCGAGGTGATCGGCGGCGAAAAGCTCGGCCGCCAGCTGGGCTTCCCGACAGCCAACATGCGCCTGCCAGCCGAGGTCGAACTGAAGCCCGGCATCTACGCCGTCCGCTTTCGCTTCGAGGATGGGTCGATGCACGACGCGGTCGCAAGCTACGGCCGCCGCCCGACGGTCACCGACAACGGCGCGCCGCTGCTCGAAACCTTCGTCTTCGATTTCTCCGGCGATCTCTACGGCCAGATCTGTTCCGTTTCCTTCTTCTCCTACCTGCGCCCGGAGCTGAAGTTCGACGGCCTCGAACCGCTGGTCGAGCAGATGAACCGCGACAAGGAAGAGGCGAGGGCGGTACTCTCAGGCATACAGTCGATCAGCGAGCTCGACCGCAAGCTCTGCGGCCTCGTCTGAAGTTTCATTCCTCTTCCGCATTGCGTTGAAGCAATGCCGCCACCGGATCCTCCGGCTCGATCGTCACGATGACGATCGACAGAAAGATCAGCGCCGCCCCGACGCAGGCCATCACAGGCGGCCGCTCCAGCAAGACAAGGCAGGCGCCGATCGCGCCGAATATGCTCTCGCCGGAGACGAGCACCGCCGCCTTCGATGCCGGCACATGACGCTGCGCATAGGTCTGCAGCCCGAACGCGGCCGCCGTCGAGAGAATGCCGAGCATCGCCAGTTCCGGTGCCGCCCGCCACATCATCTCGCCCGTCAGCGGCTCCAGAAGCGGCGCCACCGGCATCAAGAGCAGCGCGGCGATCGCGAATTGCACGAAGGCCGAGGTGAACGGCCCGCCATGACGCCGCGCGTGGCGCCCGAGCAGCACCATCCAGAACGCGTAGAAGACGGCGGAGACCAGGCAGGCAACATCGCCTGTGTTCAGCGCCGCGAAGCCGCCGATCCCATCGGCCATCAGCCCGATGCCGACAAGCGTCAGGCAGGCCGCGAAGACACCCAGCCGCCGCGTCGTCTCGCCGAAGGTGACCCATGCCACGACAGGTGTTAGCACGGTGGCGGTGTTGACCAGGAAGCTCGCATTGACGACCGTGGCGTTGACATAGGCCGTCTGCTGTATGGCGATCGCCACGGTGAAGGTCAGCGCAACACGTAGGATGCTCTTTGTCCACCCCGCGCCATGTCCCCGCACATCGTTGCGCTCAAAAGCCGCCAGCGGCAGCATCACCAGCGCCGCAATCAGGCAGCGCAGCATGGTGGCCGACAGCGGGCCCATATGCGTGAGCACCGTCTTTTGCGCGATGTTACCGAAGCCCCAGAAGGCGGCGGCGAGGATCAGCGAGACATAGGCGCTCCGCTTCGACATGGCGGCTCAGACTACGAGCAGGTGGAGCGCTGCCCGCAAACCGGACAAGATGTCGCCGCGCGCCGAATGATATGGAAAATCATCCATCGACATGCCCTCCCGAAAAGAGATCGAGCCGAGGATGCCATAAGGGTATCGAGCGCTTGCGGTCGGCGACCGCCGCCGCCGCCCGGAAGCGTCGCCCCTCAAACACCCTGTCCGTTATTTGGATCTGCTAATTGGTATTGTTGGGATAGCGCCGGTCACTGCCGCTATCGATCACATGTTCCATCCGCGCCCCTCTCGCTGAAAACAGGCAACGCTTCGCGCGCGGCGATTTCGCCACGTGCCACCGCCTGCAACCATGTAACGTCAGATTGAAATCAACTTATAGTATATTAGCAATATTTGAATTGAATGTGAAGGCAGCCGAGGAAAGCGGTGCGGCGATGGAAGACATCCGTCTCACAACCGACTGCCCAGTCACAAACTGTGTCTTTTTCGCGGCAGAGATGCTTGCCGAGCGAGCCGGCTGGCATATCTCATCTATCTGATAAGACGCGGATAAGCCGCGCCCGATCCGCGAAAGGCACTCTCCTCATGGACAAAAGATTTGGAACGGCGGCCTGCTGGCTGCTCATCATTCCCTATATCGGGCTGCTCTGGGTCCCCTTCTACAATTTCCACGATCCTGTGATCTTCGGCTTCCCGTTCTTCTACTGGTATCAGCTCCTCTGGGTGCCGATCACCGCCTTCCTGACCTGGATCGCTTACCGGAGCATGCGCAATGACGACTGATCTCAACGTCACGGCGCTCAGCGTCTTTATTTTCTTCTTTGTCCTCGTCACCGTCATGGGCTTCGTCGCCTCGCGCTGGCGCCGGCCTGAAACCATGGCGCATATCGACGAATGGGGTCTCGGCGGCCGCTCCTTCGGCACCTGGATCACATGGTTCCTGGTCGGCGGCGATTTCTACACCGCCTACACCGTCATCGCCGTTCCGGCGCTCGTCTATACCGTCGGCGCCTATGGCTTCTTCGCGCTGCCCTATACGATCGTCGTCTATCCCTTCGTCTTCATGGTGATGCCGGTGCTCTGGAAGCGGGCGCGGGACTTCGGCTATGTCACGGCGGGCGACGTCGTCCACGGGCAGTATGGCTCGCGCGGGCTGGAGCTTGCGGTCGCGGCAACAGGCGTCATCGCCACCATGCCCTATATCGCCCTGCAGCTTGTCGGCATGACGGCGGCGCTGAAGGCGCTAGGCCTGCATGGCGAGGTGCCGCTCGCCATCGCCTTCATCGTGCTGGCACTCTACACCTATTCGGCGGGCCTGAGAGCACCCGCGCTGATCGCCTTCGTCAAGGACATCATGATCTATATCGTGGTGATCGCCGCCGTGGCGCTGATCCCCTCGAAGCTCGGCGGCTACGCCAATGTCTTCGCCTCCGCCGACGCGGCCTTCCAGGCCAAGGGTTCCGGCAGTCTGCTGCTTGGCTCCAACCAGTATGTCGCCTATGCGACGTTGGCGCTCGGCTCGGCACTCGCGGCCTTCATGTATCCGCACACGCTGACCGGCATCTTCGCCTCCAACAGCGGCAACACCATCCGCAAGAACGCGGTGCTGCTGCCGGCCTATACGCTGCTGCTCGGGCTGCTGGCACTGCTCGGCTACATGGGCCACGCCGCCGGCCTCAAGCTCGACAGCGCAAATGACGTGGTGCCGGCGCTGTTCCAGACCCTCTTCCCCAGCTGGTTCGCCGGCTTCGCCTTTGCGGCGATCGCCATCGGCGCTCTGGTGCCCGCGGCGGTGATGAGTATCGGCGCCGCCAACCTCTTCACCCGCAACTTCTGGAAAGCCTATGTAAACCCCCAGGTGACGGATGCGGGCGAAGCAAAAGTCGCGAAGATGACCTCGCTGGTCGTCAAGGTCGGCGCCCTGCTGGTCATCATCTTCCTCCCCACCCAATTCGCTCTCGACCTGCAGCTCCTCGGCGGCATCTGGATCCTGCAAACGCTCCCGGCCCTGGTCTTCGGTCTCTACACCAACTGGTTCCGCGCGCAGGGCCTGCTCGCCGGCTGGTTCGTCGGCTTCTTCGGCGGCACGCTGCTGGTCTGGATCAACGGGTTGAAACCGCTGCAGCCGGTGACGATTGGCGAGACCTCGTTCACCATCTACATCGGGTTGCTGGCGCTGGCGGTGAACATCATCGTCGCGGTGGTGGTGAACGCAGTGGCGCCCGGCAAGGCGGTGGCGCGGGCTTGAGGGGGAGAGGGAGGGCTGCGGGTGACGCCGCGGCCCTCTTCAAAGCTTTCCCTTGTAACCGGCATCCTTCAGGATCGCGTTGGCCGTATGACGGCTCTGCAGATTGCGCGGCACAAGAAGCATTTTCTTGGTGTCAGGCGATTGCCATTTCTCGTGCGATCCCTTGGCGTTCTTCAGATAGACGTAGCCGAGGGCGGAAATGATCTCACAAACGATCTTGTATAGCCCTCGGCCATTCAGGCCGCCGCGACATGCGGCGTCGGGCGCTGCCAGAGGATCGCCGGAACGAGATCTTTCAGCGGCGTGTCGGCAAGGTCGGATGAGGACATGTGATTGGCAATGATCAGGTCGATGGCGCTGTCGAAGATGATGTCTTCGAAAGCGTCGATATCGGCCGTTTCGATATGCAGCCCCTCGATATCGCTCTCGGAATAGAAGACCTTGGCCTCCTCGTCCCAGATTGCCTTGATGAAAAAGGTGCGTTTCACCATCGAGTGAGCCTCTGTGTTGCCGTGGCCTCAATATATAGCAACGGCGGCGATGCACAACGTCGGCGGAGGGCGCGGCTGCGCCAATTCTCCTCTTCCTTTTCCCGCCAAAAGCGCCTATGAACCGGCGCGATGAACACATTCCGGCTGGCGATCACGATACGAATTATCGGCCCGGCCTTCCGCGCGCGCTAAGCGGCCGGAAGGTCCGGGTTTTCGGCGCTCGACCTCAGAGCGCTTCCGCCGCCACGATATTTCCAAGTCCGTTGCGCCCGTTTGCGAGGCGTAAAGCACGATCGCTAGAAGAGACGATTGCCAGACATGACCGATACAGCCGAAAAGATCGATTACTCCAAGACCCTCTATCTCCCCGAAACCGATTTCCCGATGCGCGCCGGCCTGCCGCAGAAGGAGCCGGAAACCGTTGCCCGCTGGCAGGAGATGGGCCTCTACAAGAAGCTGCGCGCCTCTGCCGCCGGCCGCGAGAAATTCGTCCTCCACGACGGCCCTCCCTATGCCAACGGCAACATCCATATCGGCCACGCGCTGAACAAGATCCTGAAGGACGTCATCAACCGCTCGTTCCAGATGCGCGGCTTCGATGCCAATTACGTTCCCGGCTGGGATTGCCACGGCCTTCCGATCGAGTGGAAGATCGAGGAAGAGAACTACCGCGCCAAGGGTAAGGCCAAGCCTGATCTCAAGCAGGCCGACGCGATGATCGAGTTCCGCAAGGAATGCCGCGCTTACGCTGAAAAGTGGATCAAGATCCAGGGCGACGAGTTCAAGCGCCTCGGCATCGAGGGTGATTTCGACAATCCGTATCTGACGATGAACTTCCACGCCGAAAGCCGCATCGCCGGCGAACTGTTGAAGATCGCCATGAGCGGCCAGCTCTATCGCGGCTCGAAGCCGATCATGTGGTCGGTGGTCGAGCGCACGGCGCTGGCAGAAGCCGAAGTCGAATACCACGACGTCGAGAGTGATATGATCTGGGTGAAGTTCCCGGTCGTGGGTGGCGCCGGCGAGCTGGCCGATGCCCATGTCGTCATCTGGACGACAACGCCATGGACGATCCCCGGCAACCGCGCCATCGCCTACTCGCCGAAGGTCGCCTACGGTCTTTATGAGATCACGGCTGCTGAAAACGACTTCGGCCCGCAGTCTGGCGAGAAGCTGATCTTCGCCGACGCGCTGGCCGAAGAGTCCTTCAAGAAGGCGAAACTCGAAGCAAAGCGGCTGAGTAACGTTTCCGCTCGCGAACTGGCGTCAATGACTGCCGCTCATCCCCTTAAGGGTATTGGCGGTGGGTATGAATTCGCTGTGCCGCTTATCCCTGGCGATCATGTCACCGATGATGCCGGTACGGGTTTTGTCCACACGGCTCCGAGCCATGGACGCGAAGACTATGAGGCATGGATCGAATACCAGAAAAACAGACTTCTCAATTTCGCGAACACTCCTGGGATTTCTGTGGCCGAGCGGCAGCAGTTTCTTGCCGAACTGTCTGAGGTCTCAAGATCAATCCCGTTCCCGGTCGACGACAGCGGCACCTATACCGCAGACGCCCCCGGCTTCGAGGGCGCCCGCGTCATGGACGACAACGGCAAGAAGGGCGATGCCAACGAGCGCGTCATCAAGACGCTGATCGAACGCAACGCGCTGTTTGCCCGTGGCCGCCTGAAGCATTCCTATCCGCATTCCTGGCGCTCCAAGAAGCCGATCATCTTCCGCAATACGCCGCAGTGGTTCGTCTACATGGACAAGGACCTCAAGGACGGCACGACGCTGCGCACCCGTGCGCTGAACGCCATCGACGACACCCGTTTCGTACCCGCCGCCGGCCAGAACCGGCTGCGTGCCATGATCGAGCAGCGTCCTGACTGGGTTCTCTCGCGCCAGCGCGCATGGGGCGTTCCGATCTGCGTCTTTGCCGATGAAGACGGCAACGTCCTGCAGGACGAAGAGGTCAACAATCGCATCCTCCAAGCCTTCGACGTGGAGGGTGCCGATGCCTGGTTCGCCGAAGGCGCCAAGGATCGCTTCCTCGGCAACGGTCACGACCACGCCAAGTGGACGCAGGTCATGGACATCCTCGATGTCTGGTTCGACAGTGGCTCGACCCACACGTTTACGCTGGAAGACCGCCCGGACCTGAAGTGGCCGGCCGATCTCTATCTCGAAGGCTCCGACCAGCATCGCGGCTGGTTCCACTCGTCGCTGCTGGAATCGGCCGCGACCCGTGGCCGCGCGCCCTATAACGCCGTTCTTACCCATGGCTTCACCATGGACGAGAAGGGCGAGAAGATGTCGAAGTCCAAGGGCAACGTAACCTCGCCGCAGGAAATCATGAAGGATGCCGGCGCCGACATCCTGCGCCTCTGGGTCATGACATCAGACTATGCTGACGACCTGCGCGTCGGCAAGACGATCATCCAGACCAATGTCGATGCCTACAGAAAGCTGCGCAACACCATCCGCTGGATGCTCGGCACGCTGGCGCACGACAAGGGCGAGACCTTCGAAGTCTCCGAGATGCCGGAGCTGGAGCAGCTGATGCTTCATCGCCTGGCCGAGCTCGACCAGCTGGTACGCGAGAATTACGACGCCTTCGACTTCAAGAAGATCGCCCGCGCGCTGATCGACTTCGCCAATGTCGAGCTCTCGGCCTTCTACTTCGACGTCCGCAAGGATGCGCTCTATTGCGACGCGCCATCCAGCCTGCGCCGCCGCGCCTCGCTGCATGTCATCCGCAACATCTTCGATTGTATGGTGACCTGGCTTGCTCCGATGCTGCCGTTTACGACGGAAGAGGCATGGCTCTCGCGCAACCCTGGTGCCGTCTCCGTCCACCTCGAGCAGTTCCCCGAGATTCCAGCCAACTGGAAGGACGAGGCGCTGGCCGAGAAGTGGAAGAAGATCCGCGCGGTCCGCACGGTCGTCACCGGTGCTCTCGAAATCGAGCGCAAGGACAAGCGCATCGGCTCCTCGCTGGAAGCGGCTCCGGTCGTCCATATCGCCGATGCCGAGCTCCTGAAGGCGCTCGAGGGCCAGGACTTCGAGGAGATCTGCATCACCTCGGGCGTCGTCATCGAGGGCAATGAAGGCCCGTCCGACGCGTTCCGTCTCACCGAAGTGGCCGGCGTCAGCGTCGAGCCGAAGCTTGCCGAAGGTGAGAAGTGCGCCCGCTCGTGGCGGATCACCACGGATGTCGGCTCCGATCCCGAGTATCCCGACGTTTCCGCCCGCGATGCTGCCGCATTGCGCGAACTTGCGGCATAAACCGAAGAAAGTTGCCGGATGAATTGCGCAATCGCGGTTCATCCGGTAAAAGCTGCCTGAAATTGGCCGGATTTTTCCGTCACGGGGAGGATGTCCGGTTGAGCATTGACTGCACCGGCATGGCTGGAAGGGTTTTCATGTTATCGAAGCGTTGGTTCCGTTTGGGCGCATGCCTGACTGTTGCGATGGCAGGCACTGCGATGATGTCGAGCTGCACGAGCGGCCCCCGCTACGGCACGGACAAGACGGCATTCGAGCAGCTGACCGATGACCTTGGCCAATCCACCTCGCTGACCGGCACCGAGCCCAAGAACAAGGGCGTGAAGTACAATCCGCGTCCGGGCCTCGTGGTTCCCAAGGCCGGCGACAAGGAAAACCTGGTCGCGCCGCAGCAATCGATCGCCAGCAAGGACAATCCGCAGTGGGTCGAATCGCCTGAGGAAACCCGCGCCCGCCTCGTCAAGGAAGCCGACGAGAACAGCGACAAGTCCGGCTACCAGTCGCCGCTCGCCAACAACGAGGTCGAAGGCGGTCGTCGCACGACGGAAGCCCAGGCCAAGGCCTTCCGCGAAGCCCGCGCCATCCAGAAGGGCGCCTATATCGACCAGCGCCGCTACATCTCCGATCCGCCGACCGAATACCGCCAGGTCGACGACCCCACCAAGCTCGACGATCTCGGCGAGCCTGAGCTGAAGAAGATGAAGAAGAAGAAAAAGGAAGCCGCCGTTGCGGGTTCCGGCAAGCAGTGGTGGAACCTGTTGCAGTAAGGCTGCTGCTAGGTAGCGTTGTTTTCTAGGGTTTGATTTTTTGCTGCGGCAGTGATGCTGGCGTGGTTCCGTGTGGCACCCCCCTCTGTCCTGCCGG
>NZ_DDHH01000010.1:0-13907 GCF_002338015.1 Rhizobium sp. UBA1881 | reverse complement strand
CTCCCCCACAAGGGGGGAGATCGACACGCGGTGAGGTTTACGCCAAACGCTGAGGTCAGAGCGAGTAGCTGCGCCCAGCCAATCTCCCCACCTGTGGGGGAGATGCCCGGCAGGGCAGAGGGGGTACCCCAGGGTACACCCTATCCATAGCCCCTAATCCCGCTTCCCCTGAAAGAACCCCCGCAGGATCTCCGCCGCCTGCACCTCGCTCATCCCCGAATACACCTCCGGCGCATGATGGCACGTCGGCTGCGTATAAAACCGCACCCCACTGTCCACCCCGCCGCCCTTCGGATCCTCGGCCCCATAATAGAGCCGGCGGATGCGCGCGAACGAGATCGCCGCCGCGCACATCGTGCAGGGTTCCAGCGTCACGTAGAGATCGGCGCCCGTCAGCCGCTCCTGGCCAAGCGCCTCGCAGGCCATGCGGATGGCGGCCACTTCAGCGTGCGCGGTGATGTCGTTGAGCTCGCGGGTGCGGTTGCCGGATGAGGCAATCACGATGCCGTCGAGGACGACGACCGCGCCGATCGGCACCTCGCCGCGCGCGCCCGCGGCACGCGCCTCCTCAAGCGCCAGCTCCATAAATTGATTTGTCTTCACGATCCGACAATTTCCACTTAACCGCAGGGGCGCGAACTGATAGAAGGCCCCAAAAGGCAGGCAAACAACAAATGACATTCAAAGACAAGCCAAAACGGCCGGGTGGCAAGCCATCCCCGCGCGATACCGGCGCGAAATCGGGCGAGAAGCCCGCAAGGAAGTTCGCAAAATCGGCTGACAAGGCGGATGCCGTGTCCGACGTGACGAGCGACAGCAAGGCGGAACGCATCTCCAAGGTGATGGCGCGCGCTGGCGTTGCCTCGCGTCGCGATATCGAGCGCATGATCCTCGATGGCCGCGTCACGCTGAACGGCAAGCCGCTGGACACGCCCGTCGTCAACGTCACGCTGACCGACAAGATCGAAGTCGACGGCATGCCGATCCGCGGCATCGAGCGCACCCGCCTGTGGCTCTACCACAAGCCGGCCGGCCTGGTGACCACCAATGCCGATCCGGAAGGCCGCCCGACCGTATTCGACAACCTGCCGGATGATCTGCCGCGCGTCATGTCGATCGGCCGCCTCGATATCAACACCGAAGGTCTGCTGCTGCTTACCAACGACGGTGGCCTGGCGCGTGCGCTGGAACTGCCGACCACAGGCTGGCTGCGCCGCTACCGCGTGCGCGCCCACGGCGAGATCGACCAGGAAGCGCTCGACAAGCTCAAGGACGGGATCGCCGTCGACGGCGTGCTCTACGGCGCCATCGAAGCGACGCTCGACAAGGTGCAGGGCTCCAACGTCTGGCTCACCATGGGCCTGCGCGAAGGCAAGAACCGCGAAATCAAGAACGTGCTCGGCGCGCTCGGTCTCGACGTCAACCGTCTTATCCGCATCTCCTACGGCCCGTTCCAGCTCGGCGATATCCCCGAGCGCGCGGTGATCGAAGTGCGTGGTCGCACCCTGCGCGACCAGCTCGGCCCGCGCCTGATCGAGGATGCCAAGGCCAATTTCGACGCGCCGATCTACAACGCGCCCGCCGTGACCGAGGAAGAGGAAGCCGACGCCAAGCCCGAGCGCCGCGAACGCTCGTGGAGGCCGGAAGACAAGCGCGAACGCGCGCTGAGCCGCCTCGACACCAAGCGCGACGACAAGCGTGATGACCGTCGTGGCGGTGATCGCGACCGTGATGGTGGCCGTGGCCCAAGCCGTGGTGGCGACCGCAAGGACGAGGGCCCGAAGCGTCCCGCGCTCGGCAGCCGCCGCAACGCCAATGTCTGGATGGCGCCCGGCGCCCGTCCGCTCGGCGAAAAGGCAGCCGCCAAGGCCGAGAAGAACGCCCAGACGGCGCTCCGCCGTGGCGAGAAGCCTGGCCGTTCCAAGCCGCAGCCGACAAGCTACGACGAAGGTCCGCGCGTGCAGATCAACCGCGCCCGCGACGAAGAGGGCGAATGGATCCGCTCCAGCGATGTGAGCCGCGACGACGACCGCAAGCGCGGCGGCGACCGTGGTGATCGTGGCTTCGGCGACCGTCCGCGTGGCGACCGTTCCTTCGGTGATCGCGGTGACCGCTCCGGCGGCGACCGCACGGCACGCGGCGACCGGCCTTATGGTGATCGCCCACCCCGTGGCGACCGCCCCTTTGGCGACAAGCCACGCGGCGAGCGCAAGCCGCGCGAGGATGGCGACCGTCCACGCTCCTTCGGCGACCGCCCCCCTCGTGGTGACAGGCCACGTGGCGATCGGCCTTTCGGCGATCGTCCTCCCCGTGGTGACCGGCCGACAGGCGACCGCCCGTTCGCAGCCAAGCCTCGCGGCGACCGCAGGCCGCGTGAGGATGGCGACGACCGTCCGCGTTCCTTCGGCGATCGTCCGCCGCGTGGCGACCGGCCGTTCGGCGACAAGCCGCGCCGTCCGCGCGAAGAGGGCGACGAGCGTCCCCGCGCCAACCGCTTCTCCGGCGAGGCTCGCTCCGAGCGTCCGGCCGGCGAACGTTCGTATGGCGACCGGCCCCGTGGAGAACGTCCGCAGGGTGATCGTCCCCAGGGCGAACGCCCGAGAGGTGATCGTCCCTTCGGCGACAAGCCGCGTGGTGACGGGCCGCGCGGAAAGAGCTTTGGCGGCAAGCCCGGCGGCTCCAAGCCGGGTGCGAAGAGTTTTTCGGGCAAGCCTTCGGGCGATCGTCCCGGTGGCGGTGGCAAGCCCTCGGGCGGGCCGTCTCGTGGTGGACCAAAAGGCAAGGGAATAGGACGCGGTGCGGATCGTCGGCGGTGAGTTTCGCGGACGGTCGCTCGCCGTGCCTAAATCCAACGACATCCGGCCGACTGCCGACCGGACGCGTGAGAGCCTGTTCAATATTCTGAGCCATGCCTATCCGGAATGCGTCGATGGCACCCGGATACTCGATCTCTTTGCAGGCACCGGCGCCGTCGGTCTGGAAGCCGTCTCGCGCGGCTGCCGCCATGCGCTCTTCGTTGAAAACAGCGTCGAGGGCAGGGGGCTGCTCTGGGAAAACATCGATGCGCTCGGCCTGCACGGCAAGACACGTATTCTGAGGCGCGACGCGACCGATCTTGGGAGCGTCGGGAACCTCGAGCCGTTCCAGTTCCTCTTCGCCGACCCGCCCTATGGCAAGGGTCTCGGCGAAAAGGCAATGGCTGCGGCCGCGAGGGGTGGTTGGCTGTTTCCGGGCGCGATTGCCGTGCTCGAGGAGCGCGCCGACGTTGCCGTTTCGGTCGATCCTTCCTATCTGTTCCTGGAAAGCCGGATTTTCGGCGATACCAGGGTGCATTTCTACCGCTACCAGCCGGAGTAGGTAGCGGCTATCGGGGGTAAAGGGTGACACAGCAGGCCGAAAAGACCAGTTCCGCGTTCCCTGCTCTCGAAGATGTCGCCTCCGGCGCGTCGCCGCGTATCGCGATTGCGTTCGGCGGCGGCGGCGCCCGTGGGCTTGCCCATATTCACGTCATCGAAACGCTCGACGAGCTCGGCATCCGCCCGGTGGCGATTTCGGGTTCCTCGATCGGCGCCATCATGGGCGCCGGCATGGCGGCCGGCATGACCGGCGAGGCAATCCGCGAACATGCGCTGATGACCGTCGGCAACAAGACCGCCGTCGTCAGCCGCCTCTGGGGCCTGCGCCCGCAGACGGTGCGCGACGCGGTGGCGAACGGCGTGCGTATCGGCCAGTTCAACCTCGAGCGTATCTTGAAAGCGTTCCTCCCGGCCGATCTCCCCGATCGCTTCGAGGATCTGCCGATCCCGATGACGGTGACCGCCACAGATTACTATGGCCAGCAGGAGGTGCTGGTGAGCGAAGGCCAGCTGTTTCCGGCGCTCGCGGCCTCTTCCGCCATCCCCGCCGTCTTCATGCCGGTCCGGCTGCATGGCCGGGTGATGATCGACGGCGGCATCAGCAATCCCGTCCCCTATGAGTGCCTTATGGACCGCGCCGATATCGTCATCGGCATCGATGTCGTTGGCGCCCCCGAGGGTGACGGCACTCATATCCCGAACCGCATGGAAAGCATCTTCGGCTCCGGCCAGCTGATGATGCAGACGGCGATCACCCTCAAACTCCGCATCCAGCCCCCCCACATCTTCCTCCGCCCCGCCGTCGGCCGCACCGGCGTCATGGATTTTCTAAAAGCTCGCGAAGTGCTGGCCATGTCTCAGGGCGTCAAGGACGAGCTGAAATATGCGCTGGATGGCGCGATCGAGGCGCATGCGAGATCCGAGCGGCTGTGATAACGTCCGCTTAGGAGGGCGTCATGAGCAACGCGAACCCATCAATGCGTACAGTCAGATTGAAAGCGTCCGACGAAGTCTGGTCACTGATCGACCGCGCCGCGAAGCTACGAGGGCAGACAAGCGCCGAGTTCATAGTCGGTGCCGCGCAGGGCGCAGCCGAGGATGTCCTTGCTGATTGCCCGGTCGCGTTGGTCCCGGCCTCAAGCTACGACCACTATCTCCAAATCCTGGATCAGCCGCCACGCAATGATGGCTTTCGACGGCTCATGCGCGTGGAAAAGCCCTGGCAGGACTAAGCATCCGCCACCGCATCCCCCGTGCCCGCCAGCGGGTCCTGCGAGAAATCCATCGTCCGCTTCGGCTTGACCAGCGGTTCCGGCTTGACCGGTTGCGAATAGAGCATGTCGCGGCCGGCCTGCAGTCCCTCGGTGACCTGCAGTACCAGTCGCTGTTCGTCGCGGCGGCGGATGTCTTCGCCGATCTCATATGCGGCGGCCTCGCTGATGCCGAGGGCTTCCAGCGTCCGGCGGCCGAACAGCAAGCCTGATTCCAGCGTCTCGCGCAGTTCGTAGTCGACGTTGAGGTTGCGCAGCGCGATCGAGTGGACGCGGTCGTAGGAGCGCACGAAGAGCTTGGCCTCGGGGTAGTCGGCCTGCACCAGCTCGACGATCTTGTCGGTCACCTCTCGTTTCTGTGTGCAGACGACGACGATCTTGGCATGGTCGATGCCGGACGCGCGCAGCACGTCCTTGCGCGTGCCGTCGCCGAAATAGATGCGAAAGCCGAAGGAGGAGGCCTGGCGGATACGGTCGGCCGAGGTGTCGATGACGGTCACCGCGCGCCCGCCGGCAAGCAGGATTTGCGCCGCGATCTGGCCGAAACGCGAGAAGCCGATCATCAGCACGTCGGCGCCGGCCCCCTCGAAATCCTCTTCCAGCGTCTCCTTCGTCTCGCCGCTCTCGAGCCGCTTGGCAAGCTTCGTGCCGATGGGCGTCAGCGCCATGGAGAGCGTCACGATGGCGATCAGTAGAGAGGCAGTGCTCGACGGCATCAGCGACGAAGCGCCCGCCGTCGAAAAGAGCACGAAGCCGAATTCCCCGCCCTGCGGCAGCAGGAAGGCAATGCGGATCGCGTCATTGTGATCGGAGCCCGTCAGCCGGCAGAGCCCGTAGATGATCAGCGCCTTCGCTGCCATGACAACAGGCACGGTGACGAGGATGACGAGCGCGTTGTCCCAAAGCACGTCGAGCTGCAGCGACAAGCCGACGGCGATGAAGAAGATGGCGAGAAGCACGCCGCGGAAGGGCTCGATATCCGCTTCCAACTCGTGTCGATAGGAGGATTCCGCCAGCATCACGCCCGCCAGGAACGCTCCCATCGCCATCGACAATCCGGCCATCTGCATCAGCGCCGCCGATCCCATGACGACGAAAAGGGCTGCCGCGATCATCGCCTCGCGCGCACCGGTGCTGGCGATGATCTGGAACAGCGGCGTCAGCAGATAGCGCCCCATCACGATCATCGCGCCCACAGCGCCGATGGCGATCCCAAAATCGACGATCGGCGTGCCGTGGCCCTTGCCGGTGTCGAGAATATTGATCAGCGCCAGAAGCGGCACGATGGCTAGGTCCTGGAACAAGAGCATCGAGAAGGAGCGCTGTCCGTAACGCGTGCTGACATCGCCGTCGTCTTCAAGGATCTGCATGGCAAAAGCGGTGGACGACAGCGCCAGGCCGAAGCCGGCGATGCTGCTGCCGCGCCAGTCGAGCAGGCCGGAGAGATCGGCGAGCGCGGTCAGCACCAGCCCGGTGAGGATCACCTGCGCCGTTCCCAGCCCGAAGATGTCGCGCCGCATCTGCCAGAGACGGCTCGGCTTCAGCTCCAGCCCGATGATGAAGAGCAGGAACACCACGCCGAGCTCGGCGACGTTGAGGATCTGCTCTCCGTCAGTCAGCCCGTGAAAGATCGGGCCGATCACCACGCCGGCGGCGAGATAGCCGAGCACCGTTCCAAGCCCCAGCCGCTTGAAGATCGGGGCCGAAACGACGGTGCCGCCGAGCAGCAGGATCGTTTCGGTGAAGAGGGCGTTGGGCTCGGACATCCGCTAAGCTTCTTTCAATGGTCATGGTTGCGCAAGCAGCGCGAAAAAGAATCGGCACTGTCGGCCTTGATGCTTTCCGTAGCGCACAATAAATGGAACGCGAAGGAAAGGCCAAACCATGTCCTCTGAAATTGATTCCTCGACGCTTCTCTCCCGCGCCAGCCAGCTGATCGATCTCGCCAGGAAGGCGGGCGCCGATGCCGTCGATGCGGTGGTCGTCCGCTCCCGCTCGCAATCCGTCAGCGTGCGGCTCGGCAAGGTGGAGGAAACCGAATCCTCCGAGAGCGATGATTTCTCGCTGCGCGTCTTCGTCGGCAAGCGTGTCGCCAGCGTCTCGGCCAATCCCGGCTTCGACATGTCGGTGCTCGCCGAGCGCGCGGTCGCCATGGCCAAGGTCTCGCCGGAAGATCCCTTCGCCTGCCTGGCGGATGAGAGCCGGCTCGCCAAATCCTATCCCGACCTGCAATTGCTCGACAACACCGAGGTCTCCGCCGATCAGCTGCGCGAGGCAGCGCTTGCAACGGAAGCCGCCGGCCTTGCGGTCAGTGGCGTCACGAATTCCTCGGGCGCCGGTGCTTCGGCCGGACGCGGCGGCATGGTTCTCGTCACTTCGCACGGCTTCGAAGGCAGCTACATGGGCTCGCGCTTCGGCCGCTCCGTCAGCGTCATCGCCGGCGAGGGCACCGGCATGGAGCGCGATTACGATTTCGACAGCCGCATCTATTTCTCCGAGCTTGATGATCCGGCCGAAATCGGCCGTCGCGCCGGCGAGCGGGCCGTCAAGCGCCTGAAACCGCGCCAGGTCGATACCGGCAAGAACGTCACCGTCATCTTCGATCCCCGTATCGCCCGCGGCTTCGTCGGCCACATCGCCGGCGCCATCAACGGTGCCTCGGTTGCCCGCAAGACCAGCTTCCTGCGCGACAAGATGGGCGAGCAGGTGCTGAAATCGGGCCTGTCGATCACCGACGATCCGATGATCGTGCGCGGCCCGGCCTCGCGGCCCTTCGATGGCGAGGGTGTTTCCGGCGAGCGCATGGTGATGATCGAGGACGGCGTGCTGAAGCAATGGTTCCTTTCCACGTCGACCGCCCGCGAGATCGGCATGGAAACCAACGGCCGTGGCGTGCGCGGCGGCAATGCGGTGACGCCAGCCTCGACCAACCTCGCGCTCGAGCCCGGCGATATCTCGCCGGAGGACCTGATCCGCGGCGTCGGCAACGGCTTCTACATCACCGAGCTGATCGGCCAGGGCGTCAACATGATCACCGGCGAATACAGCCGTGGCGCCACCGGTTTCTGGATCGAAAACGGTGAATTGACCTTCGCGGTTTCGGAAGTGACCATTGCATCGAACCTCAAGGAGATGTTCATGCGGGTAACGCCTGCCAACGATATCGACCGCAAGTACGGGGTAGCCGCCCCGACGATCGCGATCGAGGGAATGACGCTGGCCGGACGGTGATCGCGGGCTAAAGCGCGTCGCGATCTTTCAGATTCGCTCGTTGCGCTTTAGGTCTTTCTTTTACCGCATGTCTTCATCGCAAAACCGCTTTACACTTTTGCGCGACATGCTCTAGCCGCTGACGGATTGGAACTTGGGATGAGCGACGTGGACAATGCCCGCTGGCAGAGCGATCTGGACCTGATCGCCGACGCTGCAAAGCGGGCGGGTGCCGTGGCGCTCAGCCATTTCAACCAGTCGCCGGAGGTCTGGTGGAAGAACGAGGGCCGCTCGCCGGTCAGCGCCGCCGATTTCGCCGCCAACGAAATCCTTGAGACCATGCTGCGCGCCGCCCGCCCGGATTACGGCTGGCTGTCTGAGGAGACCGAGGACAGCGCCGATCGCCTGTCGCGCGACACGCTCTTCATCATCGATCCGATCGATGGCACGCGCGGCTTCCTCGCCGGCCAGAAGCTCTGGTGCGTCAGCGTCGCCGTTGTCCACAAGGGCCGGCCGGTGGCCGGCGTGCTCAACGCGCCGGCGCTCGATGAGCTCTATGAGGCGGTCGCCGGTGGCATCGCCTTGAAGAACGGCCTGCCGATCCGAGTCTCGGAGCCGAAGCCGCCCGTTCGCTTCGCCATTGCCGAGGACGTGCTGAACGGCTTCAAAGAGCCGCTGCGCAGCAAGATCGAGCGCGTCAAGCACGTGCCCTCGCTCGCCTACCGCGTCGCCATGGTGGCCGATGCAGCGATCGACGGCACCTTCGTGAAGCGCAATTCTCACGACTGGGATCTGGCCGCCGCCGATCTCATTCTTGAGAGGGCAGGCGGCCGCCTCGTCAATCTCGACGGAACGGCGCTGACCTATAACCGCGCGGATGTGAGACACGGCGAGCTTTGCGCCGGCTCTGAGCCGCTGTTGAATGAATTTCTATCCCCTATCGCCGCGCGCTGAGCAGTTGACGTTTCCGTCAAAATCCCTCAGATGAAACGGCGGAGGAGCAGATGAAGGAAGTGACTGAAATGACCAAGTCCGGTGAAAAGAAGCAACTGTTGCACCTCGTGTTTGGCGGCGAACTGGAAAGTCTCGATGACGTGCAGTTCCGCGACCTCTCTGGCCTGGATATCGTCGGCATCTTCCCTGATTACGCATCTGCACTGACGGCCTGGAAGTCCAAGGCGCAGTCGACCGTTGATAATGCCCACATGCGCTATTTCATTGTCCATATGCACCGCTTGCTTGATCCCGAAGACAAGTCCGGCAAATAAGTTTTCGGCCCTCGTGGCCCTGTTTTACCCAGCCGCCTGCCTTATCCGGGCATAGGGGTGGCTGTTGACGCATTCTGAACAAACTGATCGGTCATTTCGGCCGCAATGATATTTGGGAATGGGTTGATGTCGATCATCGTTGATCGGAGACGTGTTATATGAGCGGCCGCATGGCGCGTTTGGCGCTGGGCGCTTATCAGGCGGTTGGGACGTTGATTACGCCCTTCGTCGGCGGCTACCTGACCTATCGCGCCGCCAAGGGAAAGGAAGACAGGGCCCGGCGGCTTGAGCGCTCTGGCTATGCCAGCGCCGATCGCCCGGCCGGCCCGCTAGTCTGGTTCCACGCCGCAAGCGTCGGCGAAATGAACGCCGTCATTCCCCTTATCCGCGAGATACGTCGCCGCGACGTTCACGTCATCCTGACGACGGGTACGGTGACCTCGGCCAAGCTCGCCGCCGAGCGCGTCGGCTCCGAAGTCATCCACCAATATGTGCCGCTCGACCTGAAGCCTGCCGTCAGCCGCTTCCTCAATTACTGGCAGCCCGATTGCGCGCTGATTGCTGAATCCGAGATCTGGCCGGCAACGGTTCTCGAACTCGGCCGCCGCCGCATCCCGCAGATCCTCGTCAACGCCCGCATGTCCGATCGCTCCTTCGCCCGCTGGACGCGCCGCCAGGCGCTGGCCGAGGCGCTGTTCGAGAACCTGGCGCTCGTCATCGCCCAATCCGATGTCGATGCCGAGCGTTTCCGCGATCTGGGCGCCCGCCAGGTGCTGATGTCCGGCAATCTCAAGGTCGATACCGACGCGCCGTCCTATGACCCCGCCACCTTCGCCCGCTACCAGCAGCAGGTCGGCGATCGCAAGACATGGGCGGCGATCTCAACCTTCGATGGCGAGGAGAAGGCCGCCGGCATCGTTCACCGCACGCTGAAGGAGCGCAACGGCCAACTGACCATCATCGTGCCGCGCCATCCCGAGCGCGCCGATGCCATCGAGGCCGAACTGGTCAAGCAGGGGCTCAAAGTCGCCCGCCGCACCCGCGACGATGCGCTGACACCCGATATCGATGTTTTCCTCGGCGATACGATCGGCGAGATGGGGCTTTATCTGCGCATGACCGAGGTCGCCTTCGTCGGCCGCTCGCTGTTCGGCGAGGGCGGGCAGAACCCGCTGGAGCCGGCCATGCTCGGATGCGCGGTGCTGTCGGGCAGCAATGTCCAGAATTTCCGCGAAGCCTACCAGCGGCTCGCCCGCCGTGGCAGTGCCCGCATGGTGCGCGACACCGAGATGCTGGCCAAGGGCGTGCATTATTTGCTGACCAACGACCCGGCGCGCCGCAATATGATCGAGGCTGGCGCCGCCGCCGTGCAAGAAATGCGCGGTGCGCTGACGGCGACGATGAAGGGTCTCGAGCCCTACATCAACCCGCTGACGGTGAAGGCCAGACTGCTGCCGAAGACGGCGGCGCAACGCTAGAGGCGGACGAGGTTATGCAGGCGATCAAGGGTATCCTGTTCGACAAGGACGGCACGCTTCTCGATTATGACGAGAGCTGGCTGCCCGTGAACCGCGAGCTGGCACGCATCGCCGCCAGGGACGACGCCGCACTTGCCGACCGCCTGCTGCTTGCCTGCGGCATGGATCCCGTCACCGGCCACATCGTTCCCGACAGCCTGCTCGCCGCCGGCAACACGCGCCAGATCTCGGAAGGCCTCGTTGCCGCCGGCTCGACGGTTCCCGCCGACGAGCTGACGGTGAGGCTCGACGAACTCTTTTCCCACGCCGCCGATTTCTCCGTGCCGGTCACCGATCTCGCCGCCTTCTTCGCCCGCCTGCATGCGCGCGGCTTCAAGCTCGGCGTCGCCTCCAGCGACAATGAGCGCTCGATCCGCCAGACGGCCAAGCGCTTCGGCTTTGCGGAGTACATCGATTACGTCGCCGGCTATGACAGCGGCCACGGCACCAAGCCGGAGCCAGGCATGGTGCTCGGCTTCTGCGCGGCCACCGGTCTCGACCCCTCCGAAGTCGCCGTCGTCGGCGACAACAACCACGATCTGCACATGGGCCGCAACGCGCATGTCGGCCTGGCGGTCGCGGTTTTGACCGGCACCGGATCGCGGGAATCGCTCGCCGCCGCCAGCGATCATTGTCTCAACGATATCACCGAGCTCGAAGGGCTGCTGCCCAACCTGCAGTTCGCCTGATCGACCAAAGGCTTGCTTTTTCTTGAAAATTGCCTTCTCTTTTCGCCCGGTTAGGGGTGGCGTCCGCGTTGAGCGGACCGGTGGCGCGAAAGGCAGGACGGCAAAGATGGTATCCGAAGCGCCACCGTTCTGGTGGACGAAAGCCGATTGGCGCGCCTGGACGCTTTATCCGATCTCCTTTCTTTATGGCCGTATCTCGGGCTACCGCATGGTCAACGCCAAGCGCGCTTCCGTGCCGGTCCCCGTCATCTGCGTCGGCAATTTCACCGTCGGCGGCGCCGGCAAGACACCGACCGCGATCGCGATCGCCCGTGCCGCCAAGGCCAAGGGTCTGACCCCAGGCTTCCTCAGCCGAGGCTATGGCGGCTCGCTCGATGTGACGACCGTGGTCGATGCCGGCCACCACCGCGCCGTGGCCGTCGGCGACGAACCGTTGCTTCTCGCCCGCGAGGCGCTCACCGTCATCTCCCGCCGCCGTGTCGAGGGCGCCAGGCGCCTCGTCAAGGAAGGCGCGGACCTGATCATCATGGATGACGGCTTCCAGAGTGCCAGGCTCGCCATCGACTACGCGCTGCTCGTCATCGACGCCACGCGCGGCCTCGGCAATGGCCACATCGTTCCCGGCGGCCCGGTGCGCGCGCCGATCAAGCTGCAGCTGCGCTACGCAACAGCGCTTCTGAAGGTGGGCGCGGGTGCCGCCGCTGACCAGATCGTGCGCATCGCAGCGCGCGCCGCCAAACCCTATTTCACCGCCTCCGTCACCGTCTCCGATGGCGCCGACCTGAAGGGCAGCCGAGTGCTGGCTTTCGCCGGCATCGCCGATCCCTCGAAATTCTTCCGCACGGTGGATGGCATCGGCGCCGAAACCATCGCCCGCCGCTCCTTCGGTGATCACGAGCACCTGACGGACGACGAGATCGACGACATCCTCGAAACCGCCGCCCGCGACGACCTCCAGATCGTCACCACCTCCAAGGACTTCGTGCGGTTGATGGGCCACCACGGTAAGGCCGAGACACTGGCCGCGAAGTGCCGGGTGATCGAGGTGGAAATGACCTTCGAGGACCATCTGGCGCCGGGGCTGATCATCGATCGCGCGCTTGATGCGTGCAGGGAACGGCGGCTGAAGGAGAAGGCGGCGGGGTAGGGGACACGCGCCTCTCTAGCGATCCTCCAATGCCGGCGAGGCGGCGGCGATCCGGTCCAGGTTCCCGATCAAACGGGTCAACAGCGTCACGAGCTGCTTGGTCTCCGCTTCCGAAAAGCCGTTCAAGGCGTCGCGATTGCCTTGCATCAGCGTTGCGATTGCTTCCGGCATCCGCGCCCGCGCATCCGCTGTCAGAACGATCCGGCGGCTGCGCCCATCGGCGGGGTCGGGTGTCCGTTCGATCAGGCCGTCGCGCTCCATCCGGGCAAGCATCTGCGCCATCGGCGGCTGCTCAACCTTGGCGAAGTGAGCAAGGTCGCGTTGCGTGCTCGCATTTCCCTGTCGAAGCGCCACCAGCACCGGCAATTGGCCGACACCGAAACCATGCCGCTTGAGACGCGTTTCCGCCAGCCGCGCGAAGCCGCGCGCTGCAAGGCTGATGAGGTGGCCCGGCGTGGAAAGTACGTCCATGTCCATATTCAGCAGTGTCCCGTTCAGCGGTTGACGAAAATACATACGTACATATATAAAATGACGGGCCGATATGGTCAAGGACGGTCGGAGACTGGTTTTCAAAGGGAATTGGAGAGACGTCATGTCGGAAAAAGACAGCCTGCTGATCGGCCACATCTATGATCGCTTCAACGCACGGGACATTGACGCTGTGCTGGCGGTGCTCACCGACGACGTCGCTTGGGCGAACGGAATGGACGGCGGCCATGTCCACGGACATCAGGCCTTGCGCGATTACTGGACGCGGCAATGGTCCATCGTCAGTCCCCATGTCGAGCCGGTGTCGGTACGCCGCACAGCCGATGACCGTATTGCCGCCGAGGTGATCCAGACCATCACCGATCTCGATGGAAAGCCGCTGCAGGGGCAAAGCCATGGGCTGAAGGACAAGACGGTGGTCCATCTCTTTCAAATGGCCGGCGACAAGATCGCGCGCTTCGATATCGAGGACGCCGAATAGAACGGCATGTCGGATGCCGCCGTGGCCAATCGTCTCTACAATAGATTCAACATGGAGGAGACGTCATGCCCCGCTATCTGGTAGCCATTCACCACCCCGACGACTACGACCCCGCCGTTTCGGAAGACGAGGCGATGCATCGGGCGATCGATGCGCTGAACGACGAGATGGTCGCGGCCGGCATCCGGCTCTTCGTCGGCGGCCTGCATCGGGCGGGCACCGCCAAGTCGTTGCGCGCCGATGCCGATGGAACCGTGTCGGTGAGCGATGGTCCCTATCTCAAGACCAGCGAGCATGTCGGCGGTTTCTGGGTGCTGGAGGCGGATGGCATGGAGGATGCGCTGGCCTGGGGCCGCAAGGCTGCCATTGCCTGCCGGGCGCCTGTCGAGGTGCGGGCTTTTCATTAGGGCGCTGTCATGCCGTGGAGACGAGGGGCGCTGTTGTGCCGTGTGGCGCCCCCCTCTGTCCTGCCGGAC
>NZ_DDHH01000047.1:0-29593 GCF_002338015.1 Rhizobium sp. UBA1881 | reverse complement strand
GAGATAATTGGCGATTGCCGCAACAATGCCGCGTGTCGACGTGCACGATACGGTCAAGACATAGCTTTTCATGGATGTTTTCGGCCTTTTGGGAATGGAAAAGGGGAAAGGAGGGGACCGTCAATCAGTTGCGGTTCATGCCGCCAGAAGCGACTTCAATCGGGTGGATGGAGAAGCAAGCTCTTCGCGCCTCGGATGGGCTCTTGCTGCGATGAGCATCTCGCACAGACGGATGTCCCGTCCAATCGCATTGCCCCGCCCGATCCCGCTCGCTGCCACCAGCCTTCCGTCGCAACCAAGGTGAAACAGAAGAAATGAACCGTCTGAAAGCTCGCGCCGCACCGTTTCGACGGCCAAGCCAGGAAGGCCGGCAATTTGCAGCGTGAGGTCGTATTGATCTGACCAGAACCAGGGCACCCCTTCGTAAGGTGTCACAATCCCAAGCATGTTGGCCGCAGCAATAATCCCTTGATCCTGAGCGCAGCGCCAGGATTCCAGACGCACTCGGCTACCGTCATACGTCTGAAGTGGAAATGAACAGCAATCGCCAGCTGCAAAGATGTCAGCATCCGACGTCCGCATGAAGTGATCGACGGCAATACCGTTTTCGATCGCAAGACCGGCAGCCCCGGCGATCTCGATATTGGGAATGGCTCCGATACCGATAACCGCGAGATCTGCAACAATGGCACGGCCATCGGCGAGCTCGATTTGAACGCCGTTAGCGTCTTCGCCGATCGACGAGATGCCCGACTGCAACAGCACCTCGACCCCTTCTAGCCGATGGCGTTCCTCGATAACGGATGCAATTTCGGCCGGTACAGCGCGCGCCAGAAGGCGTGGCATGCTCTCAATAAGCGTCACCGACGTCTGGAGTTTGCGCGCCATTGCGGCAAGCTCGAGCCCAATAAAACCTCCGCCAATGATCGCCAGCCGGCGACCTGGCCCAATGCCGTCACGGATTTTCAGGGCGTCGTCGAACGAACGCAGGGTCAAAACCTTCGTCAGATTTTCAGTGCCAGGCAGCAGTCGCGGTCGCGCACCAACGGCCAGGAGAAGCTTGTCGTAAGTCAGATGGCGACCATCGCTGAGCGTGACGACATGGCCAACAGGATCGATGGTCGTCACGTCAAGGCCGCCCAGGTGATCGATGCCGGCGACACGGTAACTTTCTTCGTCGGCAACGTGCTGGATTGACAGCGATCCTTTATCCGCATGCTTGGACAAGGGAGGGCGATCATAAGGCGCGTGCCGCTCACTTCCGATAAGGAGAACCTTTCCTTCATAGCCACGCTCCCTCACGGCGAAGGCTGCGCGCGCACCGCACAATCCTGCGCCGGCGATGATGATCGTTCCTGTCATTTTCGTCCTCTGTCATCTTTTGGGATAAAATTCACGACGCTCGCCTGGCTTTCCAGGCGCGCATGGCGATCAGGCGCGACATAAGACCCCGCGCGGCTGCCGCGCGCTCTGGCCCCTCATATTCGCGTCTCTCGACCAGATCCCGACGCCAATACGACATCTTACTGCCACGCGCCTGCACAAAAATGATTGGTTTTGATGTGTTCGAGCAGATAAAACTAACCGGCATCAGCAATTTCTCTTTTCGGTATCCAGCGCAAGACCCGCGGTGACGCGGCGCCAATCCGGCCAGCTGACCAACCTTTGGGATGATTGGAAATGATGTTGACATCAATCCGATGACGCGTCAATAATCATCAAAATCGACGGAGGAGGAACCGTCGATGGGGAGGAACACCAAATGTCAGATTTTATGCGCATGTCGCGACGCGACCTGCTGAGCACCAGTGGCCGTGCCTTGGCCTTGACTGCCGCTGCGGGTATTGCACCCCAGTTCATCCGGCCTGGCCGCGCTTATGCCGCTGACGCACTCGCGCCAGGCATGATCGGCGGCCCTACAGGTTTTGACGGCGCCGAGCGCTATCAATATGGACCCGATACTCCGGAAGGGCGCGCAATCGAAGCCGTCAAAGCACTGAAGGGATCCGGCAAGGCGCCGACCAAGATTGTGCTCGGCCTATCGGATGGTTCTATCGGACAACTGACAAAGCCCTTCCCGGCAGGCGCTCCTTCCATCAAGGATCTGTGGGAAAAAGAGACAGGCATCGTTCTTGACGTGGTCGGCGTACCAAACGGCCAGGAATTCACCAAGACGATGCAGGATATCTCCACCAAGGGCGGCGCCTTCGACATTTATGCGGTCGAGTGGAACCGTCTCGGCGATCTCGCAGAAACCGGCGGCATCATCAAGATGGACGACTTCGTCGCCCAGTACAAACCGGAATGGGACGACCCGCAGCGCGGGTACGTCAATGGCAAGGCCGGCGTATCCCTGCTTAACCAGTATCGAGGATCGACTTACGGCGTATCGCTCGATGGAGACTTCCAGACCTGGAACTATCGCACAGATCTGTTCAACGACGAGGCCGAAAAGAAGGCCTTTGCCGACAAGCACGGCTATGCGCTCGCGCCACCGCGCACCTTCAAGCAACTGGACGAGATCGCGGCCTTCTTCCATCGGCCGGACAAGGGTCTTTTTGGTTGCACCGATCTTCGAAACCAGGGATGGGGCTATACCAACTGGTATCAGCGCTTCACCTCGATGGCGTCGCCGAACCAGTATCTCTTCAGTGACGATGGCAAGCCGCTGATCAACTCGGATGCAGGCTATCAGGCAACGCAGGAATATGTGGACGCACTGGCCTATCATTCGCCGGATGCCGTCTCCTGGGGTTGGCCGGAGCAATACGGCAACTTTGCGAGCGGCGGGGCGGCCATGACATGCGCCTTTTCCAATCTGCCGAAGTTCCTCGACAACAAAGCCAATGAAGGCTCGAAGATCACCGGCAAGATCGGCTCAATGCTGCCGCCCGGTCGCGAAATCGATGGGCACCTGGTACGTCGTTCCGTCCTATGGCTCAATCTGTCGGCTTCGATCTCGTCACAGAGCAAGAACCCGGAGATCTGTTATCTGCTCTTGCAGTGGCTCGGTTCAAGCCGGATCTATTCCTGGATGACGGCAAATCCGGGCGGCTATTTCGACCCGTTCCAGCTCGCAAACTTCGCTGATCCGTTGGTTCGCGATACCTACCACGCCTATCACATGGACGTCGTGCGTGAGACAGTCAGCCGTGTCGTCCCTTCGATCAACTATCCCGGTGCAACGGCCTTCCACAGCGCACTCGACGAGAACCTTGTCGCAGCGCTCACCAAGGCCAAGACCGTCCAGCAAGCGATGGCCGACACCGAAAAACAATGGACGCGCATTGCGCGCCGCGTTGGCGAAGACAAGCTCGTTGAAGCCATCAAGACCAACAAGCAGGCCTGGCCGACCTTGCTGGATCCGCTGGAAAGCTGACGACCAGACGCTGGATGTGCGGGCGGATATGCCCGCACATCCTATCACCCTGTCTCGATCGTGATTGCCATGAACCGTTCGCTACCTTTTTAAATCTTCCGATACTGCACAATCCTTGCAGCGCTCGCAGTCACGCTCGTGCCGACCGTATGGATGGCCTCTATGGCGTTCAAGCCGATTGCCGAGTGGTCGGCCAGCGGCGCAGATCTGACATGGTGGCCAAGGAACCCGACGCTCGACAATTTCCGCTTCATCTTCGGCACCTCGACAACGGACCTCATCGTCGCCCTGGATCGCACTGCCGCCAAGCCAATTGTCGCGTCCCTGCTGTCTGCGATCTTCGGAACCCTGATTGCCATGGTGTGCGGCACCTCGGCCGCTTACGGACTGTCCCGCTTCGGATCCGGGCAGAACCTTCCACTCGCGCTCATCCAGCTCCGGCTCTTTCCGCCCATGGCCGTTATGATCCCGGTTATGATCATGTGGGCCTTTTTTGGCATGATCGATACCTGGTGGGGTCTTTCACTGATCTACGGTATCGTCACGCTGCCCTTCGCATTCTGGCTGATGAAGACTTTCTTCGACGACATGCCGCGGGAGATTGAGGATGCAGCACTCGTCGAGGGCTGCACTCGGATGCGGGTCTTCATGAAGATCACGCTACCGATGATGCGTCCGGCGCTTGCCAGCTCAGCGCTCTTCGTCTTCATCCTGAACTGGTCTGACTATCTCATTTCGCTGCTCCTGACGACGCGCGAATGGGTGACCATTCCCGTCTACATGGCCTCACTCTCGTCTTCGATGACCGGCCAGCTCTACGGCGCCAAGGCCGCCCTTGGCCTTATCGCCGCCGTTCCGCCCGTCGTCATGGGGATCGCCATCCAGCGCCATCTCGTTCGCGGGCTGACCTTTGGAGCTCTTAAGCAATGAGTGCCGTTGCAACCGAAAAGAAGCTGCCTATCGCGGCGTCAGAGACATCCGACACTGCGCCCGAGGCACGCAGGCTGGGGCTCCTTTTGACGCTGCCAGCGCAGGTACTCGTCCTGTTTATCGCGCTTTTTCCGCTGCTTATGCAGCTCTATATAAGCATGACAGATTGGTCTCCGCTCGATGGCGTCGGCTGGTGGCAAGCCTGGCAGTCCTGGAACAGCTTTGCAAACTATACCGATCTTGCCGTCGACGGTCGCTTCTGGAGTGCGCTAGGGCGAACTGCGCTGATTATGGCCATCTGCGTGCCCGTCGAATTCCTGCTTGGCCTCGGCCTTGCCATCCTGTTTATCGACGACTTTGTGGGAAAGCGGCTGTTCTACTCCATCATGCTGATCCCGATGATGGTCGTGCCGGCTGTGGCGGGCTACATGTTCTTCATGCTGTTTCAGTCGGGCGGACCGATCAACAACATCCTGTCGACATTGACAGGAACACCGATCACGCTTGCCTGGCTATCTAGCCCGACGACTGCGCTGATCGCGGTGATGGTGGCCGATATCTGGCAATGGACGCCGCTGATGTTTCTCATCCTGCTTGCGGGTCTCGTCGGCGTTCCCGAAGACCAAATGCGTGCGGCGACCCTGCTCGGCGCCTCCTGGGCCCAGCGTTTCCGAACGATCGTATTGCCGAAGATGAAGACGATCATCATCATCGCCCTTGCGATCCGCGTCATCGAGAACTTCAAGATTTTTGATACGCTCTACATCATGACCGGTGGCGGCCCCGGTGTCGCGACCGAAACCATCTCGGTCTACATCTACAAGGTCACGCAGCAGGATCTGATCTGGGGTTATGTCGCTGCCATCGCCCTTGCGATCCTCCTTGTCCTTTCGATCCTCGTTGCCTTCGCCATCGGGCGAATGAACGCCGCCAGGAAGGAGCGCGTTGCGTGACCACCATTCACCTTAACAATCTCGTCAAACGCTTCGGGACATTCACCGCTCTCAAGGAAATGGAGCTCGAGGTTCGCGATGGCGAGTTCATGGCGCTGCTTGGGCCATCTGGTTGCGGCAAGTCGACGACGATGAACATGATTGCCGGCATGGAAAACCCGTCGCAAGGACGCATCCTCTTCGACGGCAAAGACATGAACGGCGTGGCCATGGGCAGGCGTGGCGTCGGCTTCGTCTTCCAGAACTATGCGATCTTCACCCACATGAGCGTCTATGACAATCTGGCCTATGGGCTGAAGGTGCGTGGGGTCGCTGCAGCCGAAACACACCGGCGCGTCTTGGCAATGGCAGATTTCCTGCAACTGACGCCTTTCCTGAAGCAGCCGTCGGCAAAGCTGTCGGTGAATATTCTCCAGCGACTGGCGATCGGCCGCTCGGCGATCGTCGAGCCGGCGATCTTTCTTCTCGACGAACCCTTGTCGAATGTCGACGCGGCCTTCCGCGCCGTCATGCGAACCGAGCTCAAGCACCTGCAGCGCCAGTTCCGGCAAACGATGGTCTACGTCACCCACGATCAACTGGAAGCCATGACCATGGCTGACCGGATCGCCGTGATGGATCACGGCGTCCTGCAGCAGGTCGGCACACCGCTTCAGGTCTATGACGATCCGATCAATCTCTTCGTCGCCGATTTTATCGGGGCGCCCGGCATGAACCGCCTAAAGGGCACCCTCGCACAGGCAGATCGCGGGCTGCTGATCGATCTTGGTCCATTGGGCGTGAGTGCACCGCTCCTTGCCGACGTGGCCGAAGGCGCTCGGCGTGCCGGCGTCACGGAGGTCATCTACGGATTTCGCCCGGAGCGCGTCTCACTTGCCGACCAAGGCGGTATTCCCATGCAGGTCACTATCGTCGAACGCATCGGCGCGCGCACGATCGTGCATCTCGGCCGCGGTGAAGTCGCGGTCAAGGCCGTTCTTGACAACAATGTCGGCCTGTCTGCCGGAGTGGTGGTCCATGTCGTCGTCGAACCGGACGCCGTACGGCTGTTTGATGCCGCAAGTGGCGTCGCAATACGACCCGCAACTCCAAAGGTGCGTTGATGGCCGGCATATCCTTTCGAAATGTCTCCAAGACCTACGGCAAGACAGTTGCGGTCAAAAACGTGTCTTTCGACATCAGGCCCGGAGAGTTCTTCTGTTTCTTCGGCCCGCCGCTTTCGGGAAAATCGACGATCCTCAAGCTGATCCTCGGGCTCGAAAGACCTGATGTGGGAGAGGTGCTGATCGGCGGAAAACCGGTCAACGACATCTCGCCGGCCGCCCGCAACGTCGCCATGGTGTTTCAGAACCTGGCGCTTTTCCCGCACATGAGCGCCGGTGACAATGTCCGTTTCCCGCTGGTTGAACGCAAAGTGCCCGAGACGAAGATTGCAGCGCGTGTCGAGGCTGTGGCGGCCAAGCTGCACATTGCACATCTGCTTCACAAGCCGCCGGCACAGTTGTCGGGCGGCGAGCGTCAGCGCGTCGCTATCGCCAGAGCACTGGTACGCGATCCGGTCGCCTATCTGATGGACGATCCGATTTCTGCGCTCGATGCCAGGCTTCGCGAGGAGACGCGCGTCGAACTGAAGCGCATTCAGGGGGAACTCGGCCAGACGCTGATCTATGTGACCCACGATCAGGAAGAAGCAATGTCGGTCGCCGATCGGATGGCAATCATGGAAAACGGTCGGATCCGGCAGATCGGCTCACCGGTCGAAATCTATGACAGGCCGGCCAGCGAGTACGTTGCGCGCTTGCTTGGCGCACCGGTCATGAACATCATGGCGACCGAACTCAATGGCAATGCTGGTGGGGGCCAGCACATTGCACATGGAACGATTGGAATATCGCAGGCAGCCTTGCCGAGGACGGTAACAGCTGTCGGTATCAGGCCGGAGGACCTCAAGGTCGAAGCTTGGACGGATGGTCGGGACGGCAAGCCTGCGCGCGTGTTCGAAGTCGAACCGCTTGGAGGCTATACGGTCGTGACGATCGACACGGGCAACCAGAAGCTCAGGGCCCTGATGCGCGGTCAGCCGCGGCTTGCGCCAGACAGTGCCGTCGCATTGAGTTGCGATCCGGCAAAAATGCACTTCTTCGGTCCGGCGGGTGAGGCGCTGGCCCGATAAACGAAAAGAAAATTGGGAGGAAACATGTCAGACACAAATGGGTTCACCCCGGATCCGCCGATCCGTTCCCGTGACTATCGCATCGGCTGCATCGGAGCCGGCATGATCATGGCGGAGTGTCATCTCGCCGCATATCGCCAAGCCGGCTTCCCGGTCGTTGCCATCGCGTCGCGGACCCGGTCGAAGGCAGAGGCTGTCGCCAGACGCTGGGACATTCCAACAGTCCACGACACGCCCGAGGCACACATTGCCGACGAGACTGTCGACATCGTCGATCTTGCCTTCCCCCCGGACCAGCAGCCAGCCCTGATCCGCAAGGCGCTTCAGGCCCCACACATAAAGGCAATTCTGGCACAAAAGCCGCTCGCACTTTCGCTCGAAGAAGCGATTGCGCTTAGAGACGAAGCAGCACGGGCAGGGAAGATCCTCTCGGTCAATCAGAACATGCGCTATGACCAGTCGATGCGCGTCCTCAAGCAGATCCTCGATCGCGGCGATCTCGGCGATGTCGTAATGGCGACGATCGAGATGCGCGCCATCCCCCATTGGCAGGGTTTTCTGGAAGGCTACGACCGGCTCACGCTCGCCAATATGAGCGTGCACCACCTCGACGTTCTGCGCTTCTTACTCGGTGAGCCCGAGGAAATCACGACCGTCTCGCGCGTGGATCCGAGAACCGCCTTCGCTCACAAAGACGGCATCACCGTCTCGACGATGAAGTTTCCGGGCAATGTGCTGGCCGTCTCGATGGAAGACGTCTGGGCGGGGCCGCGCGAAGAGGGGTTCGATAGCGACAACTACATCAAATGGCGCGTGGAGGGCACTGCCGGTGTCGCTCAAGGCACGATCGGCTGGCCTCATGGCAAGCCATCGACCCTCAGTTACGCTTCGAAAACTGCAACCGCCGGCAAATGGGTGACGCCAAGCTGGGAGACGATGTGGTTCCCACAGGCCTTCATCGGCGTGATGGAGCAGTTGCAATATGCGATCAAAAGCGGCGAGGCCCCGGCCTTGTCGGTTGCCGACAATGTCAGGACCATGGCGCTGGTGGAGGCCGGCTACAGGTCCATGGCAAATGGCCGCGCCGTCAAACTCACCGAAATCTCAATCCAGTCATAGATTCCAAGGGAGGAACAAAATCATGATGCAGACAGGTATATTCACCGGCTATTTCCCCTATGGTCTCGACGAGACCGCCGCCAAGATCCGCACGCTTGGTTTCAATACCGTCCAGCTCGACATGCATTTCAAGGACATCGACGTCTCTGCGGGCCAGATCACCAAGGAAAAGTGCGTTCGCATCCGAGAGACGTTTCGAGACCACAATCTGCCGATATCCTGCATTTCCGGCTACACCAATATCCTTCATCCCGACAAGGCAGAGCGCGAGCGTCGTGTTGGCTATCTCAAGGAGATCATCCGTCACGCACAGTATCTCGGCACGCCCTATGTGATCTCGGAGACGGGCACATTCAACACGGAATCGGACTGGGTCCACCATCCCAAGAACAAAACGGAAGAGGGCTTCGAAGAGTGCCGCAAGGTGGTCGCTGATCTGGCGCAGTACGCCTATGATCACGGCGCGATGTTCCTGCTCGAAACCTATGTGAACAACGTCGTCGGCTCGGTCGAGGAAACTGTCAGGATGTTCGCGCAGGTTGACCACCCGGGCCTCGGCCTCCTGATGGATCCGACCAACTACTTCGAGACCCACAATATCGACCGCATGGATGCGATCTTGAACCAGGTGTTCGACACGCTCTCCGACAAGATCAAGATCGGGCATGCCAAGGACGTCAAGCGCTCAGGCGACGACAAGAGCGAAAAGCACGCCGATATCGGCGACGAGAACGCCTCCGAGAGCCACACATTCCGCGGTGTCGGTGAAATTGAGCTGCCGGCGCCAGGTCTCGGCTCGCTGAACTACGACCTCTATCTCAAGCGTCTAGCGCAAAAGCACCCCAACATCGCGATGATCATTGAACACCTTGATGAGCCCGACGTGCCGCGCGCCAAGAAATTCCTCGATGGGAAGCTGCGCGCACAGGGCCTTTGAGGACAAAGCGCGCGCCGCCGAGGGCAGCGCGCGCTACCCAATCGACCTCTCGAGATCGCCGCGCATCGCGGCTTTCGGCCTGGATATCTTTGATAAGTTGATGGTCGTGGCAATGCCACGGCCATATCTGCGCATCGCGGCTGCATCAGTGCGCGAACGGAATTTGCCGGCGTCTGCGATCAAAATTCCGGGATGTTTTCCTTGAAGATCACCTGCAGTCGTGGTGGATGACCCTCATAGGGCAGGCCACGCACGGCATGGGTAAGGATATTGAGCGTTTCACGCGCCTCGACCCTCGGGTTCTGATCAATGGCTGCGTCCATGGTACCGTCGAGGAGCAATGGCTTGGTGTCTTCGGTAGCATCATGGCCGACAAAGACGATCGAAGACTGGAGATTGCGGTCTTTGAGAGCCTTGCCTATCCCCATGCTTCCAGCGCCGACATTATAGATACCAGCGAGATCGGGGTGTTTTTCCAACAGGGCAGCCGCCTCCGAATAGGCCCGATCCTGATCATCCAGCATCTCCCTGATCTCGACGATCTCGATGGACTGGAATTCCTCTTTCAGGATGTGGCGGAAACCCATCTCACGCTCCTCGTGCCCGCGATAGGAAAGCGAACCTGCCAAAAGCGCTACTTTGGCATTCGGACGCGCCCCGATGAAGCGGCTCAGGAGATAGCCGGCGAGGCGGCCCGCCGCTCTGTTGTCGATACCGATATAGGCGGTACGGGGCACATGCGAGATATCGGAAACAACGGTCGCAACCTTGACGCCACTTGCAGCCAGCGATCGGATCGCCTCGCGCACAGTCGGATGATCGAGCGCGATGACGCCGACGCCGTCCGTCTGGCCTTCGAGCTCCCTTAGCGTGCGCGCCAGTGAATCGGGGCTGAAGCCTTCGATCATCATAACCGAAACATCGAGCTCCGGACGGGCTGCTGCGAGGATTTCTATCTGTCGGCGAAATGTCGATATGAACGCATTGCTGCCGGCCGGCAAAGCAAAATGCAGCCTGATCCGGGCCGGGTTGACTGCGACAGGACCACTGTCGATCTCGGCGGAATAATCAAGCTTTTGCGCAGCCGCAAGAACAACCTGCTTGGTGCGCAGCTTCACGCCTGGCCGGTTGTTAAGAACCCGATCGACTGTCGCCGGGGAAACGCCGGCTTCGCGCGCAATGTCTAAGATGGTGGACCGCAACCGTGGACCTTCTGATCGCTGCGGCCTCGGTGAAAGGCCATGTTGATGCGAATTGATGCAATGCTCCATTCAATTGGCCACAAAGCGTCTGCTGTCAAGTGATGATGTGACGCCCGATTCATTGAATGATGTTTTATGATTTGTTTTGATGTTGACATGAACTTAAACCATCTTTATTCCTCAGAACAGACATCGCCGCGGGGAGGCGTCGGTGTCCTTTCCCCAGCAGTGAGAAAAAGCTGCAAGGAAACGTCACTCGAAGATTGAGCCGAAGGATTGCGATCCGGCCCTGAGACCGGCCGGCCGGGAGGATTGGTCATGAGATTTAACACCACGCTCGCCATTGCCGCAGGCATTGCGCTTACGCTCACAGGCCCTGCAGTGCAGGCGGCCGACAACCAGAAGACTTTCTACCTGCTTTCGCACGGCGGTCCGTCAGACGCCTTCTGGCTCGACTGGAACGCCGGCGCCCAAAAGGCGTGCGACCAGTTGAAGGTCACTTGCAAGATTTCGTTTAGCGGTGGCGACATGGCCTCTCAAAAGGAGGCGTTTCGCTCTGCGATTGCCGCCAAGGCCGACGGTATAGCCACGACGTCGGCGCAGCCGGGCCTGTGGACCGGAGAGGTCAAGGACGCACGCGCGGCCAATATTCCCGTCGTCTTCTTCAACACCGACGACACATCGACCAACCGCCAGGCCTATGTCGGCGCCGATCTAAAGGCGGCCGGCGTGATGTGGGCCCAGTACCTGGTCGACAAGAAAGCAGTCAAGGAGGGCGACAAGGTCTTCCTTCCCGTCGAGGTCCCCGGCGCTAGCTATCAGCAGTTGGAAACGGAAGGCATCGCCAGCGTCTTCGATCCGCTTGGCATCCAGTACGATGTTGTCGATTGCGGTACAGATCCAGCCGGCATCATCGCGAAGATGAGCGACTACATGCTCGCAAACAATCCACCAGCTATCATCGCGCTAGGGGATTCGGTTGCTGCAAGCGTCAAGCAGGTCTTTGATAGTGCGGGCCTAGCACCTGGCAAAGTCCCGGTCGTAGGCTGGGGCAATTCGAAGGCAACGGCCGAAGCGGTCAAGGCCGGCTACGTCAACGCCGCCGCCTGGCAGTTTCCATCTGCCCAAGGCTTCATGCCCGTCTCGCTCCTGTCACTGGCGGCTTCGGGCGAACCAATCGGCTACGATATCCATACGTTCAGCCTCTACGACGCCACTAGCGTCGACCCGATCCTCAAGCTCTACGACAAGAAGTGAGCTGCAGGCACAAAGACAATCTGGCGAATGCGAGCGCGTAACATGACGATGCTGACATCAGCGACGACAACCAGGGCAAGGGGGCTGCCTGTTATCGGCCGGTCCCCTGAAATTGCCTCGCTCATCATTCTCATCGTGGTGCTGGTGGCCTTTGCGATTGCCGACGGAAACTTTCTGTCGCCTCTCAACCTGTCCAACATGCTGGCCTTCCTGCCCGAACTTGGCATCATTGCTCTGGCAATGACGTTGTTACTGACAGCAGGCGAGTTCGATCTCTCGGTGGGTGCCGTCTTCGCACTTGCCCCTGTTCTCGTGACCCTGCTCGTTCAAAATGCAGATTGGGGTATCGGGTTCTCGCTTCTTGCCGGCCTCTTGCTCTGCGTCCTCGTCGGCGCAATCAATGGGCTGATCGTCACCAAGGTCAGGATTTCGTCCTTCCTCGTAACGCTGTCGATGCTGCTGATCGTTCGCGGCATCGCGCTTTACATCACCCAGGGCTTTCCCCTGAAGTCGTGGGACCAACCTGGCATCTTCGTGACGCTTCTCGCAGGTGATTTTGCCATCGGACCCTTCCGGCTCTACGTATCCCTCTTGTGGTTCATCGCGCTGGCCCTGGCTGCGACCTACGTGTTGCGCTTTTCGAAACTTGGCAACTGGATCTCGGCCATCGGCTCAAACCGCAATGCCGCCATTGCCCGTGGCGTGCCGGCTGACAGCGTCAAAATCTGGCTGTTCATCCTGACGTCAGTCCTGGCGGGCGTCGCAGGCATGATCAGCGCCTTTCGCATCTCAGCTGCGTCACCGGTTGCGGGAACCGGATACGAGCTGGAGGTCATTGCGATGGTCGTTGTCGGCGGCACCGCACTGACCGGCGGGCGTGGCACCATCCTTGGGACCGTGGTCGGCGTCGTGATGCTGCGCGCCATCCGCAATGGCATTGTGTTGATCGGCGTGCCTGGCCTTGCGTACAACATTTTTGTCGGCGGCATCATCCTCGTCATGCTCGTCTTGCACGCGCTGCTGCAAAAGACGGTCGCAAGGAGCTGAAATGGTGGAAGTCCTTCGACTGGAAAACCTGCAAAAGTCCTTTGGCAATGTTCGCGCCTTGCGCAACGCCTCTTTCACATTGAACGAGGGCGAAGTCGTTGCGCTGCTCGGCGACAATGGCGCCGGCAAGTCGACCCTGATCAAGGCCATTTCCGGCATCCACCCCGCCGACGGCGGCAACATCTTTGTCGGTGGCCATAAGGTGTCGGTGAAGTCGCCACGGGACGCCATGGATCTCGGGATCGAGACAATCCACCAAGATACCTCGCTTGCGCCAGACCTCAGTATCGCGCGCAACCTGTTCTTAGGCCGCGAACCGACGACACTTTCCTTTCTTGGCGTCTTCGCCCCGATGGATTTCGCAAGACTGCGCGAAGCCGCATCCACACTCTTGAAGCGGGTCGGCATCTCCAAGAAACTTGATGCCGATGCAGCCGTCAACACACTGTCTGGAGGGGAAAGACAGTCCATCGCCATTTCGCGCGCCATGCAATTCGCCGCAAAGGTCATCATCCTTGACGAGCCCACCAACAATCTGGGCGTCGAAGAAACGCACGGCGTGTTGCGTTTCGTAAAAGACATGCGTCAAGCGGGCCATTCCGTCCTGTTCATCACACACAATATCCATCACGTCTTCCAGGTGGCCGATCGGATTGTCGTCATGCGGCGCGGTGAGGTGGTGACAGAGATGACTGTTGCCCAGACAGATCTCCTGACGGTCGAAAGCCTTATCATGGGCGTCGACAAATCGGCCCTTGCGGGCGAAGCGGCGCTACATTGAGGGTGGATCGACCATGGTAGAACTGTTCGGTCACACGCTAACCCAACGTCAACTTGCCGAGCGGGCGGGTTGCCTTTCGCAGGTCGCCGGCGTCAGATTGATGACGCTTTCCGACGGCGCCGAGCGCGGTGTGCGCATGCTCGACTTTCGCACGGGAAGCGGACTGCGCTTCACCGTCCTCGTCGATCGGGCGATGGACATCGGTGACTGTGACTACAAGGGGCTCGGCATTGCCTGGAATTCGCCGACGGGATTTAGAAACCCGGCCCTCCACGAATACGAGGGTGAGGGGGGGCTGGCATGGGCGCGGTCCTTTTCAGGATTGCTGGTCACCTGCGGCCTAGATCATATCCTTGGCCCGGAAGAAGTCCCTGCTGACCATTTCAATTATCCGGGTAAGCGAACCATTCACCACTCGCTCCATGGCCGGATCGGCAATATTCCCGCCCGCCTCATCGGATATGGTGAAAGTTGGATCGATAACCGTTGTGTCCTGTGGGCTGAAGGCGTCGTCCAGCAGGCAGCCGTGTTTGGAGAAAATCTGCATCTCGTTCGCAGGATAGAAGCCGACGTCGGCGGTAACGAAATCAGGGTAACCGACCGGGTTATCAACCAAGGTTTCATGCCAACGCCCCACATGCTCTTCTACCACATCAATGTCAGCTACCCGTTGCTTGATGCCGGCACACGGTACCTGGCGCCGATCGAAGACGTGGTCTGGGCGTCGCATGCGGGGAAAGATCTTCGCAGACAGGATACCGGGTATCGAACAGCTGTCGCCCCGCAACCCGAATTTCGTGAACAGGTCTGGCAGCACTCCATGACCGCAGACGAAGCTGGACGTGTGCCTGTCGCCGTCCTCAATGATCGATTGAAGCTGGGTTTGGAGATCGAGACGGTCAAGGAGCAACTTCCCTGCGCTTACGTCTGGCAGAACTTCCAGGCCGGCCAGTACGCCCTTGGGATCGAGCCTTCGACCAATCACGTGCGCGGAGAAAATTTTGCGCGAGAGCGTGGAGAAATTCTCTGGCTCTCGCATGGTGACGAGCGAGCGTACGACCTGACCTTCCGGATACTCGACGGTGCAGGCGCATTCGATGATGCAGCCCGCAGGATTACATCCCTTGCAGCAGCCCCGGACGACGAGTTTCCAGAGCCATCCAATGTTTTTCCCAAGCTTGCGCGGCCCGCCAACGCCCCGTCGAGCGCCTGGTCGAGGTGATGTCGCAATGACAGATCAACAGCAAGAAAAGATCATGATGAAGCGCGATTACAGTCTTGTCGGAGAAAGCACGAAGCGAGCAATCGAGATCGGACTGGCGTCGGCGGACTGGTATCATACCGACGTACCGCGAAAAACCATGAAGGAGCTAATGCAACGCTCCGATCTACCGGCCATTCGCGACACGCTTGTCTGGTTTGCCGCATTCGCCGTCTCGGCAGCGGGCGCGATCTATTTTTGGCCAACCTGGTTCTGCATTCCCTTCCTGTTCGTCTACGGTGTTCTTTACGGATCGTCATCGGACTCGCGCTGGCATGAATGCGGCCATGGTACCGCCTTCAAGACCCGCTGGATGAACGATGTCATCTACCAGATTGCAAGCTTTATGCTGATGCGCAATCCGGTGACCTGGCGTTGGAGCCATGCGCGTCATCACACCGATACAACCATTGTCGGGCGCGATGCGGAAATTGCCGTCATGCGCCCACCCGACCTGATCCGGGTGATCGTCAATTTCTTCGGTATCCTCGATGCCTGGTACTCGATGATCGCACTTATTCGAAACAGCCTCGGGACAGTGACACCAGAAGAAAAGACATTCGTGCCGGAAAGCGAATGGCCGAAGGTCGTTTTTGCTGCACGCATTCACATTGCGATTTACGTTGCAGCGATCGCTCTAAGCCTGCTCATTGGCTCGTTCCTACCGTTGATGCTCATTGGACTACCGCGTCTTTATGGCTGCTGGCACATGGTGTTGACCGGGCTGCTGCAACATATTGGACTTGCAGACAACGTCATCGACCACAGGCTGAACACGCGCACCGTCTATATGAACCCGATCAGCCGGTTCATCTACTGGAACATGAACTATCATGTCGAACATCATATGTTTCCGATGGTGCCATTCCACGCTTTGCCGCGACTGCATGCTCTGATCAAGCACGATCTACCCGAACCCAACCCCTCGATGTGGCATGCCTACAGGGAAGTTTTCCCGGTATTGATCCGGCAACTGCGAAACGAGGATTACTTCCTCAAGCGCGAACTGCCCCCGACCGCGCGGCCCTACAAGGACGAATTTCATCATCTAGACGGTGCGACGAGCGCTGCGGAATAAGGAAGTGAACCATAATGTGGATTGAAGTGTGCAAGGTCGACGACATCGAAGCCGAAGATCTCATCCGGTTTGATCACGACGGCCAGACGTTCGCCATCTACCGCTCCGAGGACGACGAGTACTTTGCAACAGCGGGACTTTGCACTCATGAGAAGGTCCATCTCGCTGACGGCCTGGTAATGGGTGACATCATCGAGTGCCCCAAACACAATGGGCGCTTCAATTACAAGACAGGTGAAGCCAAGGGCGCCCCGGTCTGCGTCAACCTGAAGACGTTCCCGATCAAGACGGATGCCGACACTGTCTGGATGATGATCGGCTGACAGAAACATCGACCCATTAAAGAGGCTACCATGCGTCAGACAAGACCGACTGTTGCAGACCTGCGATCAATGAAAGGTAAGCGGCAGCTTACTATGCTGCGGGTCTTGACGCTAGAGGAGGCTGAAGCCGCCGACAGGGCAGGCATCGATATTGTCTCCGTTCCGCCGGAGCTCATATGTGATCCGCGTTACCGTGATGCAGCGCCGAACCTCTTCACCATGCCGGGCGACAACTTCTTCGAAATCGGAACCGCCGATGACTTCGTGCGATGGGCCTTTCGCGTCTACAAAGCCAGCGCCGATGCGGTCTATTGCAGCGCGAGCCTTGCGACTGTCAAGCGCATGGCCGACGAGGCGATTCCAGTGATAGGCCATGTCGGGCTCATTCCGTCGCGCGCCACCTGGACTGGCGGCTTCAAGGCGGTAGGAAAGACAGCCATACAGGCAATAGATGTCTTCAATGCCGTGCGTCAGCTGGAGGCTGCAGGCGCCATCGGAGCGGAAATCGAGGTTGTCCCGGTCGAGGTGGCAACCGCCATCTCTCAACGCACCCCGCTCATCATGCTCTCGATGGGTGCGGGCGCTGGATGCGACGCCCAGTACTTATTTGCAGACGACATTCTCGGTCAGACCAAGGGGCGTGTGCCTCGCCATTCCAAGGTCTATCGCAATTTTTCTGCGGAGTTTGAGCGGCTGCAAGCCGAGAGGATCGCCGCCTTCCAAGAATACGTCGCCGACGTCAATTCGGCCGCCTATCCGGAAGATCGCCACATTGTAAACATGCCGAGTGGGGAACTTCAGCGCTTCCTCGAGATGCTCGATGGTTAGCTAGCCGTCACGGAACGTGTGGTGGATACTAATAATGCTTCCAGGCATGTTCTGGCGCATCGCTTTCGACATCACCTTTACCTGGTATCAGCGGGACACGCTCTGTCCGCCCGTTTAAAGCTTACGTTTGTCGGCAACTGACGAGTTCAAAACCAAGCAGAAGACTTCGCCGATGGCACAACTGGCCGATCGGTATCTATGGCCGTTCTGCATGGGCGGCTATCATACCAGCAATCGTCCTTTCCAGCGCCTGACCGGCGACGGAAAGCTGATTGACTGCCACATCAAGGAAGACGAGCGGCCGATGCTCGGATCCAAACATAGCTGCTTTGAGGATGTCGAACGGAAGGCCTAAAAACTCAAAAAGCCTCCGACGTTTCCATCGAGGCTCTTGGGCGACCGCAGAGGCGATCTCGCGGGCCAGGCCCGGCCGAATAACTATCGTATCCCATGATTTGACGCAAGGAATCGCTCGTTGACCGAATTAATCTGACGAGATGCGAACGCAACATTCGTCGAAATCATGTACGAACTGGCATCGCTCGTTCGCGATGACGTCCACCGGCACCGTCCGCACGGCTGCCGCCTTCGTCGATGAGACGCTCGATCCTCACCACCTTGCCCACAGCAGGCTGCGTTGATGGTTAGCGGGCATTCGCTCTCGCGTCTTATTTTGGTGTTCTGACGAGAAGTATCAAATGGGGGCGCGTAGCCGCCGTACCGCGGTGGTCACCAGTAAGGTAGCTTCGGCGCTCAGCGCGGAAATTATTTCCACTTACCCGCCGATTGCCGCCACGCGAAGAAACCAGGCGCAAGTAGCCTCTGTTTGGCATCAGGAGCAGTTAACAGCCGCTACGGTAGAGGGTCGTATTGTAGAACTGAGTTGGATAGGTGGCAATTTCGTAAAGTTCTTGTGTGGTACAACTAGAACGTTGGCCTTTCGCCAATCATGCGACCGTGATCGCTAATCGTTAGTCACTGTGATTAGAACTTGTTGCAAATGGCTGAGCCTCTCCAAAACTTCCTGCAGCGTTGCATTTCGATCGACCTGGAAGTTGATCCTGCAACTGCTAGCATCTTCGCTTTTGCGGCAGTGAGCGATGATGCTCGTCTCTCGATCTTGGCAAAAAAACGAGATCTCGTGATAGGCCTCGACCGCCTGGAAGCAGAAGCAACCAAGGGTGTGCATCTGCTCGGCCACAACATACTTCGGCATGACTTGCCTTATCTGTTCGCGGCGCGGCCTGGGTTGGCGAATATTCTTCGATCACCGATAGACACCTTATGGCTCAATCCCCTCGCATTTCCGCGCAATCCCTACCACCACCTGGTCAAGCACTACCATGACGGGCGCCTGCAAGCGGGCCATGTCAACGATCCTGAACTGGATGCGCGACTGGTGTTTCAGGTGCTGCGCAATCAACTGGCGGCTTTGACGCAGCAGAACGCCGACCAGCCCGATGCTGTTGCAGCCTTTCATTTCCTTGCTACGAGGATGGAGAATTCAAGCGGGTTCGACGCGGTGTTTCGGGAGGTTCGCGGAGCTCCCGCGCCCGATCCCCTTGCGGCACGCGAAGCGATTTCCCGGCTTCTGGCGCGGCGCGCCTGCGATAAGCGGCTCGAGCAGACACTGAACCGCCTTTCTAATCCTCAGCTCGGTTGGCCGATGGCCTATGCTTTGTCTTGGATTCTGGTCGCGGGCGGGGAGTCCGTCATGCCGCCCTGGGTCCGGGCACAGTTCCGGGAGACTGCATTGATCGTACGCCATCTGCGAGACACCAATTGCAATGGTCCGGATTGCATCTGGTGTAGCGAGAAGAACGATCCCGTCCGCGCCCTGTCGCGCTGGTTCGGGTTCGATGCCTTCCGCGCCGAGCCAGTAGATGACATGGGACGCCCCCTGCAGGAGCGGATCGTCGATGAGACGATGCGCGGGTCGAGCGTCCTCGGCATTCTGCCGACCGGCACCGGCAAATCGGTCTGTTATCAGATCCCCGCTTTGTCGAAGTTCGACAAGACCGGAGCGCTGACAGTGGTGATCTCGCCGCTGGTCGCGTTGATGGCTGATCAGGTGCAGGGTATGGCCCGGGCAGGGATATCCTCTGCGGTGACCGTCAATGGCATGCTTTCGATGCCCGAGCGGCAGGATGCGCTGGACCGTGTCCGCATGGGAGAGGCCGCATTGCTGCTGATCTCACCCGAGCAATTGCGCAGCAACTCGGTACGATCGGTTCTGGCACAGCGTGAGATCGGGCTCTGGGTGCTGGACGAAGCGCATTGTGTATCGAAGTGGGGACACGATTTCCGGCCTGATTACCGCTATGTCAGCCGCTTCATCAAGGAATCTTCTGGCGATGAAGCGGCTGCCCAGGTGCTCTGCCTAACGGCCACCGCCAAGCCAGAAGTGGTGCGGGACATCCGAGAGCATTTCAAATCACGACTTGGCCGCGAGCTTTTGTTGCTAGACGGTGGCGCAGTGCGCACCAATCTCAGCTTCGAGGTCCGGCCGACGCAGCGCGGCACCAAGCTGGCGGACATCCTCGATGTGATCGAGACCAAGCTACCACAGGAGGGGGCCTCTGGTGCCGTGGTCTATTGCGCGACCCGCAACGAGACACAGCGCGTCGCCGCGTTCCTGAAGCAGCAGGGTCTGTCGGCGGAACGGTTCCATGCCGGGCTGACACCTGAGGAGAAGCGTGACATTCAGGAACGATTTCGCGTCGGCGAGCTCCGAATTATTGCTGCGACCAATGCCTTCGGCATGGGGATCGACAAGCCCGATATCCGATTGGTGGTCCATGGCGACATTCCCGGATCATTGGAGAACTATCTGCAGGAGGCCGGGCGAGCCGGCCGTGACCGCGCTCACGCCAATTGCGTGCTGCTCTTTGCTGACGAGGACGTCGAGCGCCAGTTCTCGCTTTCGGCCCGGTCGCGTCTGGCCCGGCACGAAATCGGCGCGATCCTGAAGGCCCTGCGGCGGCTTGACGAGCGGTCGAAAAAGTCCGGCACCGTCGTCGCCACCTCGGGTGAAATCGTGCGAGCTGAACGCGATCAGGAATTCGAGCGCGACACCAACACAGACGACACCCGTGTGAAGACCGCGGTGTCGTGGCTGGAAGAGGCCACGCTGCTAAGCCGCGAGGAGAACAAGGTTCAGGTCTTTCCCTCATCGCTCAGGATCCGGAGCCTGGAAGAAGCCGAGGCTATTCTGACCAGAGCCGCCATCACCGGCACCCGTCGCAAGCAGCTTCTGGATATTACGCGCCACTTGATGAACGCGCCGCTCGATCAGGGCATTTCCACCGACGAGCTGGCCGGGATCAGTGGATTCACAGGTGGTATGCTGAACAAGGCGTTGGCCGATCTCGAGGTGCTCGGGATCGCCCGCAACGACGTCGTTGTCACGATCTTTTTGCATGTCGCAGTCGAGGGGCATTCGCAACAGCGCCTGACGCAGGCCGCGCGGCTTGAAACGGCGCTGATTGCCCTGATGCGGGAGGCCGCCCCGGATGCGGAAGGCGTCGGGGACATTCCCTTGCATCTGGCTGAAACCTGCCAGGCGCTCCGCAATCAGGGGCACAGCGCAGTGCGGCCCGACATCGTGGAAAAGCTCTTGCGCAGCATGAGCCGCGACGGGCGCGATCAGGACGGTGGTAAGGGAAATCTGCGGCTGCGCAAGGCTTCGCGCAACACGTTGATGGTCACGCTGCAACGGTCCTGGCAGGCGTTGGAACAGACCGCGATCCTGCGGCAGCAGGGAGCGGAACGATTGCTAGGGCACCTTCTGGGCAAGTTGCCGAAGGGTAGCCGCGGCAAGGACATCCAGGTCGAGACCACGATGGGTGACCTGCTCGCCACCCTGACAGGAGACGCGCTACTGCGCGGCAGCGGCATACAGGACATCACAAAACTGATGGAGCGCGCACTCCTGTGGCTGCACGAGCAGGAAGTGGTGACACTCGGCAAGGGACTGACGATTTTCCGGCAGGCAATGACGGTTCACTTGAACCCCTCGGGCGGCCAGTTCACCGTAAAGGATTTCACCCCCCTGGAAGATCACTACACGGAGCAGACCATCCAGACCCATGTGATGGCGGCCTATGCAGAAAAGGGCCTTGCCGCGATGGAGCAGGCGCTGCGGCTGTCCGAGGATTACTTTGTGCTGGAGCGCGACGCCTTTCTGCGCCGCTGGATGCCCGGCAAGGTGGTGAGATCCGACGTCAGACTACTGGCAGCTCTTGGAAGAGGATCGTAGAGGCGCTTAAGAATCCAGTCCAGCAGGAGATTGTCGCTGACGACCGCGAACAAACAAGCGTCCTGGTTCTGGCAGGACCGGGCTCGGGCAAGACGCGCGTTCTGGTGCATCGCATTGCCTACCTAATCCGTGTCCGCCGTGAGGACCCGCGCGGCATCCTCGTGCTGACCTACAACCGTCATGCCGCTGCCGAGATACGCATCCGGCTGCGGCATGTGATCGGCGATGATGCGGCTGCGGTGACCATATCCACTTGTCACGCACTTGCGATGCGGTTGGTGGGCGCGAGCTTTGCCGGAACTGCAAGCGAGACGTCCCACGACTTCGACGGGATCGTTATGGAAGCAGTGCGCCAGTTGAACGGGGAAGGACTGAGCAAACCAGAGGCAGAGGCACAACGTGACACGCTGATTCAAGGCTACCGCTGGATCCTGGTAGACGAGTATCAGGACATTGGCCCCGAGGAATATGCTTTGATCTCGGCCGTCGCAGGCCGCTCGCTGGACGATAAGGAGCTTCGGCTCAGCCTGTTTGCGGTGGGCGACGATGATCAGAATATCTACGCTTTCGCTGGGGCGTCCATCCGCTTCATCCGCCAGTTCGAGGCCGACTATAGCGCACGACCGATGTTTCTTGTTGAGAACTATCGCTCGACCGGGCATATCATCGCAGCCGCCAATGCAGTCATCGCGCCAGCCGCAGCCCGTATGAAAGCCGGTCATGACATAGCGATCGATCGCAAACGCAGCAAGGAACCACCCGGTGGCGATTTGGCGGGGGGTGACCCGGTCGCACAAGGGCGAGTTCAGGTTTTGGACTGCCCGTCAGGCGAAATCGCTCAAGCAATGACCGCAATAGACGAACTGATGCGACTATCGCGCCTTGATCCCGAGTGGAATTGGTCGCGCGCGGCAATCATCGCTCGTGACTGGCGGCGATTGGCGCCGGTACGTGCCTATGCGGAGAAACTGGGTATTCCGGTAGAGATGGCAAACGAGAGCCTGCCCAGCATCTGGCGTCTGCGCGAAATGCAGCAGTTCATCGACGCAATACGGCGCGATACGACTCTTCTCTTGGGAATTCGCGATCTGTTGACGGTCCTGAACGCTATACCGGCCAACCGCTGGACGGAGCTGATCGCCGAAGGCATCGCCGCGCTGACGAAGGAACTCGCAAACAAAACTATGCCTGTGCCAGACATTGTCGAGTGGTTCGCAGAGTGGGCTCGTGATGCACGCAGCGATCAGCGTGCACTATTGCTGCTGACGGCGCATCGATCAAAAGGCCTGGAGTTTGACGATGTCGTTATTCTGAATGGCGGTTGGGACAGGCCTTCTAAGGGCGAGGATCCCGATGCGCCACGCCGCCTCTTCTATGTCGCCATGACCAGAGCGCGTCGTAGCCTTGCAGTCATTGCTGAAGGACCGCATCCGTTCGTCCAGGACAGCAAAGAGCATGTTCTCCGCCGCGCCGCGCCCGCAATTTCTGATGCCACCAATTTTCCCGGCAAACAATATCAGGTGCCAAACCTTAAGACAGTGGACCTGTCGTGGGCTGGGCGTCTCGGGCCGGCTCATGCCTCTCTAGCCGCAATCTCGGCTGCAAAGGTAGGAGACCCACTTCAGATCGCGCGCGATGGCCTCACCTGGATAATCCAGGATGCTCGGGGACAAGTTCTCGGACGAATGGCCAAAAGTTGGTCGCCACCTGATGGGCTCAATTTCTTCCGCGGCGAGGTGGGTGCAATCGTGCGCTGGTGCAGGTATGACAATCTCGAGGAGTTCCGAGTGCACCTTCGCCGCGATACCTGGGAGGCGATTTTGCCGGAGCTTGTGTTCTGCAGTTAGTGTACAAAAGACTTCGCCCCGCCGCCTTCTCCAGCGATTTACGAATACTGGTAACCGATAGCTTAGGGGGCTCGATTTGGAACTCAATCCTCTGTCTAAATGATCGGCGTTTTCCCGTAGAAGGTTACATGAAGATCAAAATCGACCGACGCGGCAATTCTGCCCGCCGGTTAGAAACCAGTGACGCTTCAGATAATGTCCGAAAACCGGAACGGTGAAATCTATGTCTCTGTGAGGGGGAGCTGCGAATCATCCCTTTCCGGACGAGGCTGGTCCTAGCAGACCGTCGTCAAGGTCGCATCCGATCGAGAAGAGCGTTGCAGGTGGCCGAGATCGCCATCGGTCGTAGTAGGCGATGGTAGCACCGATTTATGGTCGCCGAAATCGATTCCGACTATTCGAGCCGCTATCAAGGATTTTCCAATCAGACAGTTGCGCTTCCCGTTCGGGATTTCATGTTGGCCGCTATTGACCGCCTTCGAACATTTGGTAAGCTTTTACTCGGACGGGGGTGAGACAGGTTGCTCACCTCGAGTTTTACAAGAACTCGTCAGCGAAGTGTCCAATCGGCGCTCGTGACGTTCAAAGACTGCGGAGTGACGTATTACGCATACGTCGTCTTGTGCGAGGATTTCCTCCCAACTGAGGGGTGGCCGCAAACGGGTCGCTGCACATCCGCTTCAGCAATGAAGCAAAGGATGTGGGCCCATGCCATCAAAAAACACACTTAAAGAACTGAGAAGACAAGCGGCTCAAAAGCAGGCCTGGCTCTGCTTTTACTGCCAGTTGCCAATGTGGGACGCCGGGCCGACAGAGTTCCTCGCGCAATATGCGATTTCTCCAGCCCTGGCGAAGCGGTTTCAATGCACGGCAGAGCATCTTGAGGCGAAATCCGACGGTGGTAAGGACGTCCAAATAAACATTGTCGCTGCCTGCATCTTCTGCAATGCAACGCGGCATAAGGCAAAGTATCCCCTGAACGCGACGAAACACGCGGCCGTCGTGCGCCTCAGGATGGCCAAGGGCAAGTGGCATCCGCCTCAGGTCATGGCAGCTCTAGCTAAACGAAGAATGGCCCCAGTCTGAGCAAAACAGGCTTCACGATCATCCAGATGCCCGAAAAGAGTTAGGAAGCCGCCCCAAAGGCTCGACTTTTCAGACATATTGATAGGGCAGAAACCAACTCCGACATTGGCGGGTTCATTTAAGACCTTCTGCTTGATGTAGCAAAAGATAAGGGTCTGCGCCTATTGCACGACAGAGGAGCATGAATTCTGCAACATCAACGCGGCGTTCAAAGGTTTCGATCTTGGAAATGACGGTCTGGCGCTGTCCCAGACGCTTCCCAAGCTCCTGTTGAGTAACATCGGCTTCCCTCCGCGCTGACGCGAAAAGTTCAATCAACCGCCTATAAAGATCCGCGTTCAGAGACGACAATGCATGTGCCAGTTGTTACAAAAACCGACTAATGGTTAAAACCTGTTTTGGAATACCCCAAAATCGGGTATACCGTTCCTCTGTGCGCGACAGTGCGTGTCGGAGAACCAAATGGAACTACGCCAACTCTCTCTTTTCCGAGCCGTAGCTGAGGAGCTCCACTTCGGTCGGGCGGCCATCAAGATGAACATCGCCCAGCCGGCGCTCAGCAATCATGTCATGGCGCTGGAAAGAGAGCTTGGCTGTCCGTTGTTCATCCGATCGACGCGCCGCGTCGAGCTGACGAGGGCAGGGGAGACCTTTTACGATCGTGCTGTTCGTATTCTTAGCGAGATGGAGCTGACGACAGAGCTGACACGGGCCGCGGGCGGCAGCCGCATTCGCCAGATCAAGATCGGTACCGTCTATCCAGCCACCATGGGCATGCTGCCCCTGTTCCTCGGCAAGATCGCTCGCAAGTTTTCTGATGTCCGCATCCATATTGCTTCAGGCAACACCGGAGACATCATCCGCGGTCTGGAGACCGGACAGCTCAACCTCGGCTTCATCAGGCCGGTGGAGAATATCGGCTCACTGCGTTTCTTCTCGGTTGCCCATGAACGCTATCTTCTGGCTGTGGCCGAAAGCAATCCTCTGGCTTCGCTCAACGAGATCTCGATCGAGGACCTACGCGATCAGAAGATCATTGCCTTCAACCGGCAGAACCTTTCCTTCACGGAGCGGTACTTCAATGAGAAGTTCGAGGAATACGATCTGACGAAGAACGTCGCCTATAGCTGCGACGACACCTATTCGTTGGTCTCTCTCGTCTCTGCCGGCCTTGGCATCGGATTCGCACCCGAATGGACGACCGATATCCCGAACCGCAGCTTCGTGCTCAAGAAGGTGAGGGGGATCGACTTCAAGATCGGGCTCGGCATCGCCTGGTCGAAGGAGGATCCAACGGCATCAAGGGACGATATCGTCGAGATCGCGAAATCGATGGTGCGGCGCGGGTGACACCAGCTTTGACGGGCCGATAATGGCTGTGATCGCCGACCCAAGCCGCTGCTGAAACTCGTCAAAGACACGTTCGACAGAACGCGGCAGGCAGGTCGAGATCGTCATCGGCCGTAGCAGGCAAGGGCGTCACCGATTTTACAGTCGCCAAGATGGATTCCGACCGTTCGTGCCACGATCAAGGATTTCTCGAGCTCGCAGTGGGCTCCCGGTTCTCCAAGTCGACGACGATACGTTCCTGCTGCCGCAGCGCTCCGCGAGCGGGCTCTAAGTCCATCCCTGGCCTCCCCCGTATTCTCTAACAAGCGCGTCGGCATCTGCTGCCGCCGAACTGATCAAGATGTGCTCACCGCACGGTCGGTTTACCGGACGGGAAGAATTGGTAATAAACCGATGAAAATGCACCGATAGGGAAGGATGTGAGATCATCAAATGGAGCATCCCGATCCGGCAGTCCTTCTGGCCGCTGATCCCATTGCCAAAGCTTCAGTGGAGAAGCAAAGTATGCGCTGGAGTTGGTGTGAGTTCGTTTATGGCAGCGCCGTGAAATCCGCTCGTTGATAACCAGACACCATGGCGCGCAACCCGGCTGGTTCAAGCACTTCCACTGCATTGCCCCACTGGTAGAGATGCCAGACCATTTCTTGCCATCCCGCCGCGTGAAAGCGGACGATGAGACTACCGTCATCCTGAGTTTCGGATCTTTGCTCCGGGTGAAACCTGAATTCCGCCGCGCGGTCTGCGGCACTAGGAGAAAAACGCCAGACAACTTCCCCGTACTGGTCGGGGTCCTGGTAAACGCCAAATGCCTTAGCCGCATACTTTTCCAGTGAAAACCCTTCTGCGAAACCGAAACTCTCATCGAGTGAAACAGCCGACCGTATGCGGTCCATCCGAAAATTGAGTATCGTCTCGCCTCGTGAGGGTTGGCGTGCCACCAAGTAGCTGCGGTGCCCCATCAGGAGACCATACGGCTCGATAACGCGTTCGGAAGCCCCCGCCTCTCCGTAGCGGACCCGCAACCGGAATGGGCCACGCAACGCCTCTATAACGGCATCGAGAACGTCGGATCTCAGGTTGACCCTGGGCCCAGGCCTCATCACCGACCCCATCGCTGTCAAGACCGCCTCGGCATCTGCCTCAGTTCGCAAGGCATCCTTCGGTGTCAAACGCGCAAGCAAATCGTCGCGGATGTCCGTTAAAGCGCGGGCATGTCTTGCTCGTCCGTCATTTAGTGCGTGTCGTCCAGCGATTTCGAGAGCCTCGATCGCGGTCTCTTGCCGAAGGTGCAGTCGCTCGACCAACGGATCTCGCAGTCTCCAACGTCGGCGACGTTCGAAGTCATCGATCGTTTCGACGTTCGTGAACGTCACTTCAAGAGCTTCCATCATCCGCTGCGCCGTCCGGTGCGAAACCTCGAATTCCTGAGAGACTTCCTGAAGGCTGATGCCACCCCGCTTCGTTGCCGCAAGACGCGCAAGCCGTACCAGATCCTTAGCCTTTGAAAACGACACAAGCGGCTCCTTGCTGAATGGTGACAGAATTTGACACCTTCGCACATTACATATGCATCCACTGCTCGTCGAGGCAGCTAACGAACCTAGCAACGACCCAAGGAATCGAAGATGAGTGCAATAATCGAGCGCCTTTCGCCGCGCGAGAACATCACCGAGGAGCCATACCTTACTTCGCGCGGCTATTGCTTAGCCGATCCGAAAAAGGGGCGTACGAAACATCATGCGGCAAACGCTGTTTTCGTAAAATCGATCGAGGAAGCCGCCGAGTTGGTTTTGAAGGGCTACTCGATCCGCATGACGTCTGACGGCCGGAGGCCATCGTTGGTCGCACCGAGTAGCCTGAGGATTGTTCGGTCGTGACGCACCTATGCCGGAAGGGTGTGTTGACACCAATCTAACCTATTGATCATCTTGCAGTTCTTGAGCGATTCTCGTGGGTTGCCTGAGCAAAAAGAGGCGTTCTCATGCGTATAGTCGATGGCACTATGCTTTTTTCCGCAACCGATCTCATGCGGTTCATGGGATGTGCACACGCGACAGTGCTGGACCTAAAGCACCTGCGCGGTGAGGGGCCGACCCCTCGTGAAGACACCGATGATGCTGCGCTGTTGCAGAAGCAGGGTGACGCTCACGAAGCGGCTCACCTTGAGCGCCTTGGTTCGATGGGCCACGAAATTATCGAGATCGAGCGTGGCTCACTAGCCTCCAATGCCCTTGCGACGAAAGAAGCCTTGGCGGCAGGGGTAGAGGTCGTTTTCCAAGGTGCATTCCTCTCTGGAAGCTGGGGTGGGTGGTCCGATTTTCTGGAGCGGGTCGAACAGCAGTCAGACCTTGGAAATTTCAGCTACGAGGTCGCAGACACTAAGCTTAAACGACACCCACATCCCAAGCATGTATTGCAACTCGTCCTCTATTCCGACCTTCTGCAAGAGATACAGGGGGAGTTTCCGGAATTTGCTCACGTCGAGTTGGGTGACGGCACCCGAGCGACACTTCGTTTGGCTGACTTCACAGCCTACGCCCGGATGGCGCGGACCAGGTTGGAAATCTTTGTCAGTGACCCCACATCGACGCGGCCCGAACCTTCGCCGGATTGCGTTCTGTGTCGTTGGGCGGATCACTGCGACAGTGTCTGGGCAGAGCAAGACAGCCTTTACACCGTCGCCAACATCACAAAGGGGCAGGTAAAGAAGCTGGAGGATGCCGGTATCACGACTATGGCATCGCTGGCGATCCAAGATGGTTTCGTAAAGGGCATGGCTAGCGCTACGCTAGAAAAGCTTCGTGTGCAGGCACGTCTGCAGCACGCCCGCAAAACCGGGGAACCGACGTTCCAGCTCAGGGAGGCCCAACTTGGCAAAGGTTTTGACTTGCTGCCTGAGCCACAGCAGGGAGACCTTTTTTACGATATCGAGGGCGACCCATACTATGACGGCGGCTTGGAGTATCTTCATGGTGTCTGGTTCGATGGCGCGTTCAGATCTTTCTGGGCACACGATCACGACGCCGAGGGACGCGCGCTGGCTACCTTGTTCGACTTCTTCAGGGATCGGCTCGATAAATTCCCGAAGGCGCGGATCTATCACTATGCCCCTTATGAAATCACCGCGCTCAGGCGTCTGACCGCGAAGTACGGTATCGGCGAGGCCTTTCTCGACCGCCTTCTCAGAGAGCGACGTTTCGTCGATCTCTATGCCGTGGTACGCAGCGGGTTGATCGCCTCTGAACCGAACTACTCGATTAAGTCATTGGAGGCTTTCTATGGCCTCAAGAGGGACGGGGAGGTGAAAACTGCGGGCGGTTCAGTGGTCGCTTACGAAGCGTGGCGAGAATCCCAAGATAAGTCCATCCTTGACGAAATCGAAGAATACAACCGGATCGATTGCGTCTCGACCGAGATGCTCCGCGATTGGCTGGTTTCCATTCGCCCCGGTTCCCCGTGGCCAGTGTTGGCGAGTGATGCCCGTGATAAGGAAGTCGCTGAGGACGATGAGGCAATCGCCCTCCGGTCTCGTATCGCCGCATCGAGGCTGCCGACCGAGCGTCAGGAAATGCTCTTCAATCTCGGACTTTTTCATAAACGCGAAGCGAAGCCAGCTTGGTGGGCGATCTTCGACAGCCTGACGCGGGAAGAACACGAGCTTATCGATGACTTAGACGCATTGTCCGGTCTGACAGCGGTCAGGCCAATTGAGCAGGTCAAGCGGTCTGTCATCCGCGAATACACCTTTGCAAAGCAGGAGACGAAATTTCGCTCCGGGCGTTCG
>NZ_DDHH01000105.1:706-11798 GCF_002338015.1 Rhizobium sp. UBA1881 | reverse complement strand
GGCGGTCGAGGTAGTCCTCGCATTCGCCCATCAGCGTTTCCACCTGGCCGTTGAAGAAGTGGTTGGCGCCCGGCACCGTGCGGTGGGTGATCAGGATGCCCTTCTGGGTCTTCAGCTTTTCGACCAGGCCATTGACGTCCTTCTCCGGTGCCACCTTGTCGGCGTCGCCGTTGATGATCAGGCCCGACGACGGGCACGGGGCGAGGAAGGAGAAGTCGTAGGTGTTCGGCTGCGGCGCGATCGACATGAAGCCTTCGATCTCCGGGCGGCGCATCAGGAGCTGCATGCCGATCCAAGAGCCGAAGGAATAGCCGGCGACCCAGCAGGTCTTCGAATCAGGATGCAGGCTCTGCACCCAATCCAGCGCGGAGGCGGCATCCGAGAGTTCGCCGGCGCCATGGTCGAATTCGCCCTGGCTGCGGCCGATACCCCGGAAGTTGAAGCGCAACGTCGTGAACCCGCGCTTCTGGAACATGTAGAAGAGCTGGTAGACGATCTGGTTGTTCATCGTGCCGCCGAACTGCGGGTGCGGGTGCAGGATGAGGGCAATCGGCGCGCTCTTTTCCTTGGAGGGCTGGTAGCGGCCTTCAAGGCGGCCTGCGGGGCCGTTGAAAATGACTTCGGGCATCGGTACTCCGGCTTTTATTTCTCGCGTTCGGGCTGTGCAGACTTGACGGACGTTGTCAGCTTTTCTAAAACGCAGTTTAGAACAATTCGAAACTTGCATGGCAATCCACGCAGTGTTGGATGTGTCATAAGGCAAGCCCGGCTGACTTTTCAAGGAAAATGCACCGGCTTGCCACGCAAGAACCAAGCGCAGGACGAAAAGATCATGGCGCCGGCCCGGCTCTATCTCGATTGGAACGCGACGGCACCGCTGCATCCCGCAGCGCGCGACGCGGTTCTGCGGGCGCTGGATATGTTCGGCAATCCAAGTTCTGTTCATGGCGAGGGACGCACTGTGCGCGCCGCGATCGAAGGCGCACGCCGGCAGGTAGCGGCCTTGGTCAGTGCCGATCCCGCCCATGTCGTCTTCACCAGTGGCGCCACGGAGGCCGCCAACATGGTGCTGACGCCGGATTTCCGCATGGGCCGTACGCCGATGGCGATCGGGCATCTCTATCATTCTGCCATCGAGCATCCGGCGATCCGTGAAGGCGGACGTTTCGGGAAAGACCGCACGACCGAGATCGCGGTGACCGCCGACGGCGTCGTCGATCTCGATCACCTGCAGGGCCTTCTTGATGGCCACGACAAATCGACCGGCCTGCCGATGGTCGCCGTCATGCTCGTCAACAACGAGACGGGCGTGGTGCAGCCGGTGGGCGAGGTTGCCAAGATCGTGCAGGCACGTGGCGGCCTGCTCGTGGTCGATGCCGTGCAGGCGGCAGGCCGGATCGCGCTTGATATCAATGCGCTCGGCGCCGATTTCATCATCGTCTCCTCGCACAAGATCGGCGGCCCCAAAGGCGCCGGTGCGCTGGTGTCGCGCGGCGAAGTGCTGATGCCGAGGGCGCTCATCCATGGCGGCGGGCAGGAGAAGGGTCACCGCTCGGGGACCGAGAACTCGCTTGCCGTGATCGGCTTCGGCGCGGCTGCGGAGGTGGCTGTGCGGGAGTTTGACGACCGCAATGCGCGCATCTCCGCTCTGCGAGAGCAGCTGGAAGACGGAATGCGCAACGCCGCCCCCGATGTCGTGATCTATGGCGCGGATCAACAGCGTGTCTCCAACACCACCTTCTTCACCCTGCCGGGGCTGAAGGCCGAGACCGGGCAGATCGCCTTCGATCTCGAAGGCGTGGCGCTGTCTGCGGGGGCTGCCTGCTCGTCCGGCAAGGTCGGCGAGAGCCATGTTCTGGTGGCGATGGGGCGTGATCCCAAGCTTGGGGCGCTCAGGATGTCGCTGGGTTTTTCCACGACGGAAGAGAATATCGCCAAGGCCGTCGCGACATTCACGAAGATAGCCGCGCGGCGCAAGCCGGCGGGCGAGGCGGCGTGATTGCCTGATAAAGCGTCACGACCGCCTGATAAATTTGCGAAAACGCAAATTTCCACTTGCCATTCGGGCTGAAAAGTCCCCTTTGGCCACTTACATAAGGGGCAACAAAAATTGCCCGAACGACAAGCTGCCGGACCTTTTCTCCGGCGAGATTGGAGAACGATATGCCCGCCGTCCAGGAAACGGTCGATCGCGTCCGCGAGATTGACGTCGATCAGTACAAATACGGTTTCGAGACGATCATCGAGATGGACAAGGCGCCCAAGGGCCTGTCCGAGGATATCATCCGTTTCATCTCTGCGAAGAAGCAGGAGCCGGAATGGATGCTCGAATGGCGCATGGACGCCTATCATCGTTGGCTGACGCTGGAAGAGCCGACCTGGGCGCGCGTCGATTATCCCAAGATCGATTTCAACGACATCTATTACTATGCCGCGCCGAAGTCGACGCCGGGTCCGAAGTCGCTGGACGAAGTCGATCCTGAAATTCTCAAGGTCTATGAGAAGCTCGGCATTCCGCTGAAGGAACAGGAAATTCTGGCTGGCGTCGAGCGGCCGAAGATTGCCGTCGATGCGGTTTTCGACAGCGTTTCCGTCGTCACCACCTTCAAGGAAGAGCTGAAGAAGGCCGGCGTGATCTTCATGTCGATCTCGGAAGCCATCCGCGAGCATCCCGATTTGGTGAAGAAGTATCTCGGTTCGGTCGTTCCGACCTCCGACAACTATTATGCGACGCTGAACTCGGCTGTCTTCACCGATGGTTCCTTCGTGTTCATTCCGAAGGGCGTTCGCTGCCCGATGGAGCTGTCCACCTACTTCCGCATCAACGAGAAGAACACCGGCCAGTTCGAGCGCACGCTGATCATCGCCGAAGAGGGCGCTTACGTCTCCTATCTCGAAGGCTGCACCGCGCCGCAGCGCGATGAAAACCAGCTGCATGCGGCCGTGGTCGAACTCGTTGCTCTCGATGATGCCGAAATCAAGTATTCGACGGTCCAGAACTGGTATCCCGGCGACGCTCAGGGCAAGGGTGGTATCTACAACTTCGTGACCAAGCGCGGCGATTGCCGTGGCGCGCGTTCGAAGATCTCGTGGACGCAGGTCGAAACCGGCTCGGCGATCACCTGGAAGTACCCGTCCTGCATCCTGCGCGGCGATGATTCCCGGGGCGAGTTCTACTCGATCGCCGTGTCCAACGGCCATCAGCAGATCGATTCGGGCACCAAGATGATCCATCTCGGCAAGAACACGTCGAGCCGCATCGTGTCGAAGGGTATCGCCGCCGGCGTCTCGCAGAACACCTATCGCGGCCAGGTCTCGGCCCACCGCAAGGCATCGAACGCCCGCAACTTCACGCAGTGCGATTCGCTTCTGATCGGCGACAAGTGCGGCGCCCACACGGTGCCCTACATCGAGGCAAAGAACTCGACCGCGCAGTTCGAACACGAGGCGACAACCTCGAAGATCTCCGAGGACCAGAAGTTCTACTGCCTGCAGCGCGGCATTCCCGAAGAAGAGGCGATCGCGTTGATCGTCAATGGCTTCGTCAAGGAAGTTCTGCAGGAACTGCCGATGGAATTTGCCGTCGAAGCGCAGAAGCTGATCAGCATCTCGCTTGAGGGATCTGTAGGCTGACGCCAAACCAATTGTACGAGTGGGCGCGCAGGACGCGTCCCTTTTCGAACGCTTTTCTATGGGACTATAACCATGCTTGAAATCAAGAACCTGCACGCCCGCATCGCCGAAGACGGCACCGAGATCATCAAGGGGCTGAACCTCACCGTGAAGGCGGGCGAAGTGGCTGCGATCATGGGGCCGAACGGCTCCGGCAAGTCGACGCTGTCCTATATCCTGTCCGGTCGCGACGATTACGAAGTCACCGAGGGCGAGATTCTCTACAACGGCGAGAGCATCCTCGAGCTTGACCCGGCAGAGCGCGCCTCCAAGGGCATCTTCCTGGCCTTCCAGTATCCGGTCGAAATCCCCGGCGTCGCCACCATGCAGTTCCTGAAGGTCGCGATGAACGAGCAGCGCAAGGCGCGTGGCGAGGAAGAGCTGAAGACGCCTGATTTCATGCGCCTCGTGAAGGATGCGGCCGCCAAGCTGCAGATCAACACCGAGATGCTGAAGCGTCCGCTCAACGTCGGCTTCTCTGGCGGCGAGAAGAAGCGCGCCGAGATCCTGCAGATGGCGCTGCTCGAGCCGCAGCTTTGCATCCTCGACGAAACCGACAGCGGCCTCGACATCGACGCGCTGAAGATCGTGGCCGACGGCGTCAACGCGCTGCGCTCGCCCGATCGCGCCACCATCGTCATCACCCATTACCAGCGCCTGCTCGACTACATCGTGCCGGATACCGTTCACGTTCTCTACAAGGGCCAGATCATCAAGAGCGGCGACAAGACGCTGGCGCATGATCTGGAAGCCAATGGTTATGCCGACATCATCGGAGCGGCGGCCTGATCTAGGCGGAAAGGAACTGGTCGCATGAACATGCAGACGACGACCCGCCTGACCGCCGCGGAAGCGGCGCTGATCGAGGCGTTCAACAACCAGATCGGCGAACTGCCGGGCGACGGTGCCGTGATCGCCATTCGCGACCGGCTGCTCGACGACCTGAAGACTTCGGGGCTTCCAACGCGCCGCGTCGAGGCCTGGCACTACACGGACCTGAAGACCCTGCTGCGCGCCGTGCCCGCTCAGGCCGGCGACGCCGGCTCCGACGCCCGCGATCCGCTGGTCGAGGGTTCGGCCGTGTTGCCAGTGATCCAGGGACGTCCTGATCACAAGGCACGCGCCAGCGATCTCGTGGTTTCGAGCTATGCCGAGCAGCTGTCGAACGGTTCGGCCGCCAATGGCCTTGGTGCGCTCGACAAGGACGACGCGGTCGGCCGCATCAACGGCAGCTTCGTGCGCGACGGCTACGTCATCGAGGTGCCCTCGGAGACCGCGCTTGAAGAGCCACTGGAAATCCAGTTCGTGCATGCCGGCGGTCAGACGCATACGCGCCTTCCCGTCAGCATCGGCTCGGCCGTCAAGGCGACCGTGATCGAACGTCACCTGTCGGTGGCATCGGATGCGGCGCTGGTCTCGCATGTCAGCGACGTGACCGTCGGCGAAGGCAGCGAGGTGACCTGGATCATCGTGCAGCAGCAGGGCGCTGATGACACGCATCTCGGCCAGATCCGCATTGATCTCGGTGCAGACGCCAAGCTCAAGCTGTTCGTCATCAATGCCGGCGGCCAGCTGGTGCGCCAGGAACTGCACATCAAGGTGACGGGCGAGGGTGCCGATCTGACGCTGCGCGGGATCAACCTGCTTGGCGCCGAGACGCATACCGACGTGACCATGGTGCTCGGCCACAACGTGCCGCATACGGGTTCCACCGAGATCATCCGCAACGTCGTGTTCGACCGCGCCAAGGGCGTGTTCCAGGGCATGATCCGGGTGGCACCCGACGCGCAGAAGACCGACGCGAAGATGGCGTGCAACACGCTGCTGATGTCCGACGACGCCGAATTCTCGGTGAAGCCGGAACTCGAGATCTTCGCCGACGACGTGCAGTGCGGCCATGGCGCCACCGTTGCCGATATCGACCACAACCATCTCTACTACCTGATGGCCCGTGGCATCCCGGAGAACAAGGCGCGCGCCATGCTGGTCAACGCCTTCGTTGCCGAGATCGTCGAGGAACTGGAAGACGAAGCCCTGGTCGAGGCGCTGGAAGGCGTGATCTCGGCCTGGCTCGAAAAGCACGCCTGATCGGACGAGATGATGGACAAGATAGTGCCCGCAACCGCCTATGACGTCGAAGCCATTCGCAAGGATTTCCCGATCCTTGCGAAGGAAGTGTACGGCAAGCCGCTGGTCTATCTCGACAACGGCGCCTCGGCCCAGAAGCCGCAGGTGGTGATCGACGCGATCAGCCATGCCTATTCCAACGAATACGCCAATGTGCATCGCGGCCTGCACTTCCTGTCCAACGCCGCCACCGAAGCCTATGAAGCCGCGCGCGAAAAGGTTCGCCGCTTCCTGAACGCGCCTTCGGTTGACGATATCGTCTTCACCAAGTCCTCGACCGAGGCGATCAACACGGTCGCCTATGGCTGGGGTATGCCCAATATCGGCGAGGGCGACGAGATCGTCATCTCGATCATGGAGCACCACTCCAACATCGTGCCCTGGCATTTCATCCGCGAGCGGCAGGGCGCCAAGCTGGTCTGGGTCCCCGTCGACGACGAGGGCGCCTTCCACATCGAGGCGTTCGAAAAGAGCCTGACCGAGCGCACCAAGCTCGTCGCGATCACGCATATGTCGAATGCGCTCGGCACAGTCGTTCCGGTCAAGGAGATCTGCCGGATCGCGCATGAGCGTGGCATTCCCGTGCTCGTCGATGGTTCGCAGGGTGCCGTCCACATGCCTGTCGACGTGCAGGATATCGACTGCGACTGGTATGTGATGACCGGCCACAAGCTCTACGGTCCCTCGGGGATCGGCGTGCTCTACGGCAAGAAGGATCGCCTGAAGGCGATGCGGCCGTTCCAGGGCGGCGGCGAGATGATCTTCGAGGTCACCGAGGATGCCATCACCTACAACGACCCGCCGCACCGCTTCGAGGCCGGCACGCCGCCGATCGTGCAGGCGATCGGGCTCGGCTATGCGCTCGACTACATGGACAAGGTCGGCCGCGAGGCGATTGCACGACACGAGGCGGATCTGGCGGCCTACGCCACCGAGCGGCTGCGCGACATCAATTCGCTGCGCGTCATCGGCAATGCACCGGGCAAGGGCGGGATATTTTCTTTCGAGATCGAGGGGCTGCACGCCCATGACGTCTCGACCGTGATCGACCGTCGCGGCGTTGCCGTCCGGGCCGGCACGCATTGCGCTATGCCGCTCTTGAAACGCTTCGGCGTCACCTCCACATGCCGTGCATCCTTCGGCATGTACAATACCCGCGCCGAGGTGGATGCCCTGGCCGACGCGCTTGAGTATGCGCGCAAATTCTTTGCATAAGGAGTGGTCCGCATGAGTTTGGACGACAGCGAACAGAAGATCGACGTGCGCGAAGGCATCGTGCATTCCAGCATTCCAGAAGATGAACTGGCGCGCCTCAGCGACGACGTCATCATGGCGCTGAAGACGGTCTACGACCCGGAAATTCCCGCCGACATCTTCGAACTCGGGCTGATCTACAAGATCGACATCGAGGACGACCGCATGGTCAAGATCATGATGACGCTGACAGCCCCCGGCTGCCCCGTCGCCGGCGAGATGCCCGGCTGGGTCGAAAACGCCGTCGGTTCCGTCGAGGGCGTCTCGGGCGTCGAAGTCGCGATGACCTTCGATCCGCCGTGGACGCCGGACCGGATGTCGGAAGAGGCGCAGGTGGCGGTCGGCTGGTATTGAGTCTCAGGCCGCCGATCTGCCGTCGGGCATGACGGGCGCAAGGCCGATGCCGAGCGCTTTCATCACCTTCATGATGGTGGCGAATTCGGGATTGCCCTGGCCGCTCAGCGCCTTGTAGAGCGCCGCACGGCTCATTCCGATCTCGCGTGCAAGTCCGCTCATGTTGCGAGCACGGGCGACGACGCCGAGGCTCTTGGCGATGAAGGCCGGATCCTGGGTTTCGAAGGCGGCGGCGATGAATTCCTCGATCGCTTCGCCGCTGTGGAGAAACTCGGCCGCATCGAAGGGCTGGGTTTCGATTGTCATCGTGCGTCCTTCCATTCCCGTGCGAGGCGTTTCGCCTCGATGATATCGCGGGCTTGCGTCGATTTTTCGCCACCGCAGAGCAGTACGATCAGCGTCGAGCCATGCATCGTGACGTAGATCCGATAGCCCGGACCGTAGTCGACACGCAATTCGCTGACGCCTTCACCGATCACCTTGATGTCACCGAGGTGCCCGGTTTCGACCCGTAGGAGGCGAGATGCGATCCGTGCGACGGCGCGGCGATCTTTCAGCCGTGACAGCCATTTGGCGAAAGTCACCGTTCGCAACACTGTTAGCATGAAAAATGTATCCTGTAGAGTACATCAGTCGATGAAAAAGCACTTGAAGACAATGATCTCGGCATTCGATATTGAAGCATTGATCATCGCCGCTTAAATTGACAAGAACAAGCACCGGACCTTGACCCCGGTTGCGGAAGGAGAATGGGCCTATGGGCTTTGCAGTCATGAGCATGACCGACACCGCCGCGGCGCGGGTGAAGGCGATCGTCGAGAATTCGGGACCGGAGGCGAAGGGGATTCGCGTCGGGATCAAGAAGGGCGGTTGTGCAGGGATGGAGTATACCATCGACCTCGTCACCGAACCCAACGCCAAGGACGACCTGATCGTGCGGGATGGCGCCAGCGTCTGGATCGAGCCATCGGCGGTTCTCTATCTGCTCGGCACCGAGATGGGCTTCGAGCAGACGACCCTGCGCTCCGGCTTCACCTTCACCAATCCGAACCAGACTTCTGCTTGCGGCTGTGGCGAATCGGTCGAGCTGAAGCCTGCCGATCTGGCTGCCTTGGCCGCGCGCGGCGATGCGGTGGTGCCGGCGCGGTAAACAGGGCGAAGGCGGTCGCTCATTGCCGCCATTCAATCTCTGCCGGTAGTTTATACCGGCTTTGGCTCACGGGCATCTTGTCGTAAGCATTTCGTCACAGGCCGCCGGTTTCGGCGGCTTTTTTCGTTGCGGTGCGCGCCAGAGCGTTTAAGACCGCCATATGCTTCTGCTGTTTCTCAAGGGCGCCGTGCTGGGTGTCATCATCACCGCGCCGCTTGGACCGATCGGCATGCTGTGCATCAACCGCACCCTGGAGCGCGGCTTCCTCGCCGGCTTTTCCTGTGGTTTCGGCACGGCGATCGGCGACGCCAGCTATGCGCTGGTGGCGGTGACGGGCATTGCCGTGTTCGCCGAGACCATGTCGATGGCGACCTTGCCGCTGGCGATCGGCGGCGGACTGCTGCTCTTGTTTCTCGGTTGGCGCGGGCTGACGCACGATCCGGTCGAGGCAGCCGAGATCAGGGCAGGTGGGCTCTTAGCCACCACGGTCGCGACGTTTCTGCTCACCATTTCCAATCCGGCAACGATCCTCTCCTTCGGAACGCTGTTCGCCGGCTTCGGCCTGCTGGACGAGACGAGGCGCTTCAGCTCGGTTGCGATCGTTGGTGGCGTCTTTGCCGGTTCGCTGGCCTGGTGGTTTTGCTTAAGCGGCGCCGTCAGTCTGGCGCGTGATCGGTTGTCGGAGGATTTTACGTCCAAGGTGATGCGGGCGACGAGCTGGCTGCTGATTGTGTTCGGTATCGTGGCGCTCGGTTCGGCGGCATATACGTTGCTTGGGTGATCATGCTACGCGGCATGCCTCTACCCCCGGCGGGCATTACCCCCGGTTGATACGGCATCTGATCGGACGGGGCGCCAAAAGCTGCCTCGTAAATAGTTTAGTTTTATTGACACCTTCCGGCGCCCCGTTCGGCGGTCTGCAGTCGTGTCCTGGTTCCTTTACCGGGTGATCGGCATCTTTTCAGAGATATGCTCGCGGGATTGTTCTTGTTCTTGATGCTTTCGCTCCCCGGGCATCCCGAAGGGCCGTCTTGATCGACGCCGGGAGGGCCTCCGCGGACCTGTCGCCCGCGGCACCCCGGCGCCGTTCCGCAGAACCCTTTCGGGCTCCACGGTCGGCCAGTCGCCGTCCCTTATGTGCATAGGCGCGTGGTATCGGCGAACCGACCTATGCACCCGCACACCAGCTCTTCACTGGCGGGACCATTCCGCGACGCCCCTCGTTTCACCCTGCGTCAGGGGCTTCCCGAAAGCGCCGGCCCCGCGTCGCCGGTAACGCAACCGGTGTATCCGAAGACGGGACGGGGGTGAGTGTGGCGCAGGCGGAATGCGCGGGGATGAAAAGACGGTTAGGTCACTGATTTTATTAGGGGCATACCGATTTTCATCATCATCATGCCCGTTCTTGCAGCGCTGGCGGGCCGGCTATACCGATGCAGGGTAATGGTGCACGCGATGCGGGAGATATTCCATTCGTTCCCGATAGTATTGAAATATATTGTCATACTAATCGCATCGAAATACAGATGGAGATGAGCAGTATTTCTTGTTTTCCTCCCTGTTCAGCTTCGTTGCAGAGAGCTTTTCTGTGGTTTCTTGCAGGTGAATCCGGTTATTAGAAATTAGTTCAATGTTAACTGCGCAAAACGGATATCCGTGATCGATATTTCGCTCATTGGAGGCCGAATTGTTTTCGATCCGTAATGTTTTGATTGCCGTCGTTCTTGTGATTTCAGCCGGGCTGACCGCTCTGGTGGCCAGCAAGCTTCTGACTTCGCATGCCACATACGCCAATAATGGCCAGGTCGCCGCCAATGCGCAGCTCGACAAGGCCCTGTTCCAGGCGCTGCTGGCCTTCCGCAGCGAGCGTGGCGACAGCGCGACTGCGTTGACGCTGTCCGCGGCCGACGCGGCGGGCAGCATGGAGAGCGTGCGCAAGCAGCGAGCGATCGTCGATGCGGCGCTTGCGCAGGTGAAAGATATTTCGTCCAGCCTCAGCACGGACACGCTGAAGACCGTGCTTTCCGATCTTGATGCCGGCTATGCTTCTCTGGTTTCGCTGCGCTCGTCGATCGACGCCGAACTGGCAAAGCCCGTCGACCAGCGCGATGCGTCGCTTGCGCCGCGCGTCCTGTCGGTCGGCAGCGATTTCCTTTCCAAGCTTGAAACAACATCGGCTGCCACCGAGGCCGAAATCCGCACGCTCGACAATTCGCTGATGGATCTGGTGCAGCTGCGCTACTTCGCATGGTCGGCGCGTGCCGCAGGCGGTGGAGCCACGGTCGCGGTCAATGGCGCGATATCGGGCAACCGGGCGCTTACACCGAAGGAAGCTTCGGAGCTTGTCGCGGGCGACGTGCGCATCGCTTTTGCCTGGGCATCGACCAGGATCCTCGCCGATCACCCCTCAGTTCCCGACGCGATCAAGAGCGCGGTCGCGACCGCCCAGGCCAGCTACTTCTCCGGCCCCTTCGCTGAAAAGCGCGCCGGTATCCTTGCCGATCTGACGCACGATCGTCCTTCGACGATGGGCAT
>NZ_DDHH01000105.1:0-539 GCF_002338015.1 Rhizobium sp. UBA1881 | reverse complement strand
CGCTGGCCGCCAAGGCCGAGGCGACGCGCCAGGCAGCATTCGACACGCTCGTCTTCTACAGCCTTATGCTGGTCGCCACGATTGCCGTAACGATCGCCGCCTTCGTCATCGTCGTCTTCCGTGTCGTCCGTCCGATCGGACGGTTGACGACCGCGATGAGTGTCTTGTCCGACGGCCACACCAATATTCTGGTGCCTTACGCCGAGCGCGACGATGAGATCGGCAACATGGCCCGCTCGGTCGAAGTGTTCCGTCTTGCCGCCATCCGCAACAAGGAGCTGGAAGCCGAGGCCGAGGTCAATCGCCAGCAGTCGGAGCGCGAGCGCATCGAAGTGCAGCGTCGTGCCGAGGAAGAGGCTGAAATCCGCCTCAACCAGGCAACCGGAGCGCTGGCCTCCGGCCTCAAGCTGCTGGCCGCTGGCGACATGACCTGCGAGCTCAACACGGCGTTCGCGCCGCAGTTCGAAGCGCTGCGCCATGACTTCAACACCTCGGTAATCCAACTTCGCCAGGCGCTTGTCGGCGTCGGCAGCGCGGTC
>NZ_DDHH01000160.1:1574-27477 GCF_002338015.1 Rhizobium sp. UBA1881 | reverse complement strand
CGCTGCTGCTGGCCGCCCGACATCTGGCAGGGGTAGCGGTCGGCCAGGTGGCCGAGGTGGATCAGCGCCAGCATCTCCTTGACGCGAGCGTCTATCTCGGCCTTCGGCTTGCCAGCGATCTTCAGGCCGAAGGCGACGTTGTCATGCACCGTCATGTTCGGGAAGAGCGCGTAGGCCTGGAAGACCATGCCGATGTTGCGCTGGTTAGGCTTCAGCGGCGCGATGTCCTTGCCGGCGATGCTGAGATTGCCGCCGGTCGGGTTCTCAAAACCGGCGATCATGCGCAGGACCGTGGTCTTGCCGCAGCCCGACGGGCCGAGGAAGGAGACGAATTCTCCCTTCTCGATGTTCATGTTGAAGTTCTTGACGACCTGAACCTGGCCGAAGGATTTCTGAATGTTGGTCAGCGAGAGAAATGACATGTCGAAATACCTTAAGCCTTGGCCGGGCGGGATCTGCCGATGCGCGAGACGAGATTGAGCAGGCCCATGCTGAGCCAGGTGATGGAGAATGCGATCACGGCGAGCGCCGAGGGCTCATAGGCCCTGTTGGCGCCGACCAGCTGCAGGTAGGGGCCGAAGGCCGGACGGCTCAGAAGTGCCGCGAAGGTGAACTCGCCCATGACAATCGCCAGCGTGATGAAGGCGCCGGATAGGATGCCGCTCATCACGTTGGGGAAGATGCACTTGAACATGATCGTCCACCAGCTGGCGCCGAGGCTCTGGGCGGCTTCGGTCAGCGTTCTGACATCGATGGCGCGCATGGCGGTATCGACGGAGCGGTACATGTAGGGCAACGACAGCGTGATGTAGGAGAAGACGAGCAGGATGTTGGTGCCCGTCGTCGAGCCGGTCATCGGCAGGTAGGAGGATGAATTATACATCCTCAAATAACCGAAGACGATGACGATGGCCGGGATGACCAGCGGCAAGAGCGTGATGAACTCCACCACCTGGCGCATCTGCGGCATGCGCAGGCGCACCCAGTAGGCGGTCGGCACGATCAAGAGCATGCCGAAGACGATGGTCAGAAGCGCCATCATCATCGAGTAGCCGAAGGTGGCGCGGAAGCGCTCGTCGGAGAAGACCGAGAGGTAGGCGTCGAAACTGTAGGCATCGCGGCGCATGCGCAGCGAGAACTCGATGGTTCCGAGCAGAGGCACGATGAAATAGGTCGCGCCGATGGCGATGGCGATCCAGGCGCCGAGTTTTTGAGCCTTCATTTCTGCCACCGTTCAGCGCGCATGCGCAGCATGAGATAGAGGATGTTGGACACGCCGGTGATGACGATCATGCCGAGCGCGATCGCATAGCCGAGGTTCGCATTGTGAAGGACGTCGCCGCGGATCTGCGCGTAGAGCAGGATGGGGACGATGTTGAGCGAGGAACCGGTCAGCGCATAGGCCGTTGCGATGGCGCCGAAGGCGTTTGCGAAGAGCAGCAGCGTGGTGCCGAGAAGGCTCGGCCAGAGGATCGGCAGGGCGACCTTGGTCCAATACTGGACATTGCTGGCGCCGAGGATTTCGGCCGCTTCGCGCCATTCCTTCTTCATGCCATCGAGCGCCGGCGTCAGGATCAGCACCATCAGCGGGATCTGGAAGTACATGTAGGTGATGGTGAGGCCGAAGAAGGAGAGCAGGTTGAAGCCGGTGCCGTAGAGGTTGAAGCCGAACCAGTCCCTCAGGAAGACCGTCACGAGGCCGGTGCGACCGAGCGTTGCGAGGAACGAGAAGGCGAGCGGGATGCCGGCGAAATTCGAAGCGACGCCGGAGAAGGTCAACAGCGTCGAGCGCACCGATGTCGGCAGGCCGCCGAGCACAACGGCCCAGGCGAGGAAGAAGCCGATCAGCGCGCCGCCGAGTGCCGAGGCGACCGAGACGCGGATACTGATCCAATAGGCGCTGAGGATCGATGGGGTGAAGAGATCACCGATGTTCTTCAGCGTGAAATTACCCTCGGGCGTCAAAAAGGCGCCGATCACAAGGTAGAGCGTGGGAATAATGAGAAAAAGCAGGGCGAAAATAATGAAGGGAGTAATACCCAGCCAGTCGATCACGCGGTCCTTGGTGATCAGCGGGGCCGTGCTCACCACGGGCGTCGTCGAAACAGTGCTCATTGAAAAAGCTCTTCTTGCGGCGTCGGAGGGGCAAAAGCCTCCCCGCGATAAGACGGGGAGGCCGGTTTCATGCTGTATTACTGGACGTTGGCGCCGACGACGCTATCCCACTTGCTGGTGATAGCGGTCTTGCCGGCTTCCTGCTCTTCGAGCGTCGGGAAAACGGCCTTTTCATAGGCAGCAGCCGGCGGCAGCTTGTCGAGAAGGTCCTGCGGGATCTTCTTGTTCTTGGCCAGGTCGTTGAAGCGGATCGGGTGGCAATAGCCCTTCAGCCAGCCGAGCTGACCTTCGTCCGAATAGAGGTATTCCATCCAGAGCTTGGCAGCGTTCGGGTGCGGAGCGAAAGCGGAGATCGCCTGGACGTAAACGCCGGCGTTGACGCCCGAAGCCGGAACGACGACTTCAACCGGCGGGTTGCCCTTGAGCGTATCGCGCCAGGACAGGCCGTTGTAGTCCCACGCGATGACGATCGGGGTCGAGCCCTGTGCCAGCGAAGCGGACTTGCCGATGACAGGAACGAGGTTGCCTGCCTTGTTGAGTTCGCCGAAGAAGGCGAGACCGGCTTCACCAGCCTTGGTCGCGTCCTTTTCACCAGCAGCGATGCCGGCCGCGTAAACAGCCTGGACAGCCTGGTTGGAAGCGCGCGGGTCACCGGCGAGAGCGATCGAGTTGGCGTAGTCCGACTTCTTCAGGTCGGCCCAGTCTTTCGGCACTTCCTTGACGATGTCGGTGTTCACGACGAAGGAGAGAACGCCGTAGTAATCGCCGTACCAGAAGCCGTCGGCATCCTTGGCGCTGTCAGGGATCGAATCCCAGGTCGAAACCTTGTAAGGCTGGATCAGGCCGTCAGCCTTTGCGGTCGGGCCGAAGGAGAGGCCGACGTCGATGACGTCAGGAGCCTGCGGGCCGGTGTTGCCCTTGTTGGCCTTGATGGCTTCGATTTCGTCGCCGGAGCCAGCGTCCGGGTTCAGTTCGTTCACTTCCAGACCATACTTCGCCTTGAAGCCGGCAATGAGGTCGCCGTAGCCGCACCAGTCGTGCGGGAGAGCGATCGTGGTCAGCGTGCCTTCCTTCTTGGCGGCAGCGATGAGTTCAGCGCTTGGCTCTGCGGCAGCAATTGCGGTTGAAGCCACAACAATTGCTGTAGAGAGCGAGAGCAGTCGAGAAAGATTAGAGATCACTGTTGTTCTCCTTCGGGTTTCAGTGTCCGACGATGCTGTTACTGACGTTACGTGAAGCTTGTGTGACAGTTGGATGACGCTATTTTTTCTTTGTATCGCGGGCGTTTGGCGAGGATGTTTCGATTGCGACACGTCCTTGTTTTCTGCCCGTTACATCTTCGCTGTCGTAATTGTCCCTCCTAACCAAGTTTGCGGAAGAGCCGCGTCTGTTCGAAAAGGCCTTCCAGTGTTTTCATGCGCTCCTTCGTTTCGTCCCATGTCGAGTTCTGAACCGCCTCTATAAGCGCCTCGACGATGAAAAGGGTGACGACGGAGCTGTCCCATGCCGACGGCGCCTCGATCTGCACGCGAAACGTATGGCGTGCCAGCTTGGTCGCGGGGGAGGCCCACTGGTCGGTGAAGATGATGATCTCGGCGCCGCTGTTTTTGGCCGCGGTCGCAAGGCTGACGAGCTCCTGCTCGTAGCGCCTGATGTCGAAGATGATCAGCAGGTCGCCGGGGTTCATGTTCAGGACATATTGCGGCCAGCTGCTGGAATTGGCCGACAGAAGCGCCGTATTGGGGCGAATGACCTGCATATGCGTGAAGAAATACTCGGCCAGCGCGCCGGTGATGCGGCCGCCGACGAAATAGAGGTTGCGCTTGCGGTCCGACAGAAGAGTCGCGACGCTGTCGAAGGTCGCGGTATCAAGGCCGGTCAGCGTCTGACGCAGATTGTCGATGATTGCATCGGCAAAGCGGTTGAGAATATGGGTTCCGGGCGCGTTGGACGCCCAACGGTCGTGCTTGGCGATCGGATTGGAGATCGTCGCCTCGACCTCCTGATGCAGATGCGCCTGGAAATCGGGATAGCCTTTGTAGCCGAGCTTCTGGACCATGCGGACAACAGTCGGTGTCGATACGCCGGCGTTTTCGGCAATCGTCGTGATGCTCCCCAGTCCTGACACAGGGTAGTTGTCCAACAGACTTTCAGCCAGCTGCTTTTCGGCGCGCGTGAGCACGCCAAAATGCGAGTGGATTACGTCTGAAACTGTCTTCGACGCAACGGTCACGCGATCTTGCTCCCCGGGATTGGTCTTGTGCCACTTTCCCACTCAAAGTTAACAACGCTGTCACAATCCATGTCAACCACTGTCATGAAAAGATTTTTTCAGTGTGTGCTTGACACTTGTGGAAAGCTGAAGAATTCTTTTCTTATAAGTATTTTATTAACAGTTGTGGTGGAGCGACTGTGGTGCTTGCTCGGTTGGAAGTGCTCGGCAAAGGGGAAGGGGAGTGCGTCGGGGTCGAAAGGCCAGACGGCACCAGCCCGTTGCTTATCGTCTGCGAACATGCATCGCGGGTTCTGCCTGCCAGCTTCGGAACGCTTGGTCTTTCCGAGGAGGCGCTCAACAGTCACATTGCCTGGGATCCCGGCGCTCTTGCTGTCGCCAGGGGCATGTCCGAGGCGCTTGATGCCACGCTGGTTCACCAGCGGTTTTCACGCCTGATCTACGACTGCAACAGGCCGCCGGAATCGGCCGGCGCCATGCCTGAGAAAAGCGAGGTCTACGACATCCCGGGAAATGCAGGCCTGAGTGCCGAGGAAAAGACGGCGCGCACCGAGGCCCTATACATCCCGTTTCATGACGCCATTCGCGCACTCATTCGTGAACGCAAGGCGCGGGGACAGGAGACCGTTATCGTCACCGTCCACAGCTTTACGCCTGTCTTCCACGGAAAGACGCGCGCGGTCGAGGTGGGTGTCCTGCATGATGACGACAGCCGGCTGGCGGATGCGATGCTTGCCGCTGCGGGTGAGACGACGCACTATAGAGTTGAGCGCAACGAGCCTTACGGCCCCTTGGACGGCGTGACGCATACGCTGATCCTGCACGGACTGTCGAACGGATTGCGCAATGTAATGATCGAGGTCCGCAACGACCTCATCGCAGACCCGGCTGGCCAAGGGGTCATGGCCAGCTATCTGACAAGGCTGCTCCAGCAGAGCCTGGACGCCTGACGACGAAAGATAAGACCCCAGGGAGCAGTCTAACTGCGATCCGCCCGCAGGCGAAAACGTCGCGGGCACTTTGGCACTGGATAATCAGCCGCAATTCCGCGGTTGATGGCTAAACAGGGGGACGTCATGTCCGATTATTCGGAACTCGACAAGAAGCAGGATGTGCACATCCTGCATTCCATGGGCTATGCCCAGGAACTCGAACGGCGCATGAGCTCGTTTTCGAATTTTGCCGTTTCATTCTCGATCATTTGCATTCTTTCCGGTGGTATCAATTCACTGGCGCAGGCAACGGCCGGCGCGGGCGGTGCCGCAATCGGCATCGGCTGGCCGATCGGTTGCTTCGTTTCGCTGGTGTTCGCCGTCGCCATGGCGCAGATCAGCTCGGCCTATCCGACGGCCGGCGGCCTCTATCACTGGGGTTCGATCCTCGGCAACCGCTTCACGGGATGGCTGACGGCATGGTTCAACCTGCTCGGCCTCGTCACCGTTCTCGGCGCCATCAACGTCGGCACCTATTATTTCTTCATGGGCTCGTTCGGCACGACCTATTTCGGCCTGACCGATACGACGACGGTGCGCATCCTGTTCCTCGTGATCATCACCGGCGCGCAGGCGCTCGTGAACCACATGGGCATCGGCCTGACCGCCAAGCTCACCGACTTCTCGGGCTACCTGATCTTCGCATCGGCGATCGCGCTGTCGGCCGTGTGCCTGTACTTCGCGCCGTCCTACGAGATCGGCCGCCTGTTCACCTTCGCCAATTATTCCGGCGAAGCGGGCGGCAATGTCTGGCCGGCAACGTCGGGCACCTGGGTGTTCCTGCTCGGTCTGCTGCTGCCGATCTACACGATCACCGGTTATGACGCTTCCGCGCATACGTCGGAAGAAACGGTCAAGGCCGCCCATTCCGTTCCGCGCGGTATGGTTTCCTCCGTGCTGTGGTCGGCGCTGTTCGGCTACATCATGCTTTGCTCGTTCGTGCTGATGCTGCCGAACATGGATGACGCTGCCAAGCAGGGCTGGAACGTGTTCTTCTGGGCGATGGACACGCAGGTCAATGCGACCGTCAAGGATATCCTCTACTTCGCGATCCTCGTTTGCCAGTGGCTGTGCGGCCTTGCGACCGTAACCTCCGTCTCGCGCATGATCTTCGCCTTCTCGCGCGACGGCGGCCTGCCGGCTTCCAAGGCGCTCGCCAAGGTCAGCCCGAAGTACCGCACGCCGGTTTCGGCCATCTGGACCGGATCGATCCTCTCGGTTCTCTTCGTCTGGGGCTCGTCGCTCGTTTCGATCGGTGACACGCCGGTCTACACGATTGTGGTCTCCTGCACGGTCATCTTCCTGTTCTTCTCCTTCGCGATCCCGATCACGCTCGGTCTCTTCGCCTGGGGGACTTCGAAGTGGGACAAGATGGGTCCGTGGAACATCGGCGAGAGCATGTACAAGCTGTTCTCGGTGCTCACCATCCTGGCGATGATCCTGATCTTCGTTCTCGGCGTGCAGCCGCCGAACGGCCCGGCGCTTTATGTGACCGTCGGCTTCCTGGTGCTGACCGCGATCGTGTGGTTCGGCTTCGAAAGCCGCCGCTTCAAGGGCCCGCCGATCGGCGAGGAAGTGGCGCGCCGCCAGGCCGAGATCGCGGCTGCCGAAAAGGCTGTCGGCGAAGGCTGATATATTCTTCCAAGACAGCGGGGCCGCGTCCGGCGGCCCTGCATTGCGGTTGACCGACATTAGACTGCGCAGTCCGGCGCGGCATGGCCGCACGGAGCATGCCGTTTCGTTGGCCCGATTTCAGTTTAAATTTATGGGGAGGTCCATATGAGCATCTATACTCTCGACGATCTGAAGCAGGATGTTGCCGACGGACGCATCGATACCGTGCTGGCATGCCAGGTCGACATGCAGGGGCGGCTTATGGGCAAGCGTTTCCAGGCCGAATACTTCGTCGAAAGCGCATGGAAGGAAACACACAGCTGCAACTATCTCGTTGCCACCGACATGGAGATGGAGACCGTCTCCGGCTACAAGGCGACCAGCTGGGAAAAGGGCTACGGCGACTACACGATGAAGCCGGATCTCTCGACGCTCCGGCGCATTCCGTGGCTTGAGGGTACAGCACTTGTGCTCTGCGACCTGCTCGACCACCACACCCATGAGGAAGTGCCGCATTCGCCGCGCGCGATCCTGAAGAAGCAGGTCAAGCGGCTGGAAGACATGGGCATGAAGGCCTTCATGGCCTCGGAGCTTGAGTTCTTCCTGTTCGATCAGACCTACGAGTCCGCGCAGGCATCCGGCTATCGCAACCTCAAGCTCGCCAGCGCCTATAACGAAGACTACCACATCTTCCAGACCACCAAGGAGGAAGAGGTGATGCGGGCGATCCGCACCGGGCTGCAGGGTGCCGGCATTCCCGTCGAGAACTCCAAGGGCGAGGCTTCCGCGGGCCAAGAAGAGATCAACGTGCGCTACGCCGATGCGCTCGCCATGGCCGACCGTCACTCGATCATCAAGAACGGCTGCAAGGAAATCGCCTGGGCCAAGGGCAAGGCGATCACCTTCCTCGCCAAGTGGCACTACAATGCCGCCGGCAGCTCCTCGCATATCCACCAGTCGCTGTGGAGCGCCGACGGCAAGACACCGCTGTTTGCCGACGACAAGGGCAAATACGGCATGTCGCCACTGATGGAAAACTACATCGCAGGCCTGCTCGCGCATGCGAGCGAGATCACCTATTTCCTGGCGCCCTACATCAACTCCTACAAGCGCTTCATGGCCGGCACTTTCGCGCCGACCAAGGCGATCTGGAGCAAGGACAACCGCACGGCCGGCTATCGCCTCTGCGGCGACGGCACCAAGGCGATCCGCATCGAATGCCGCGTCGGCGGTTCCGACCTCAATCCGTACCTCGCCTTCGCCGCTCTGCTGGCAGCGGGGATCGATGGGATCGAGAACAAGATGGAGCTGGAAGCGCCCTTCGTCGGCGACGCCTATGGCGCTCGCAAGGTGCGCGAAATCCCGCGCACGCTCCGGGCGGCAACCACGGCCATGACCAAGTCGAAGATGCTGCGCAATGCTTTCGGGGACGACGTCATCGATCACTACACGCGCGCGGCGGAATGGGAGCAGGAGGAGTATGATCGCAGGATCACAGACTGGGAGGTGGCGCGCGGTTTCGAGCGAGCATGAGATAATCGCAACACTCGCTCTGATTGTTGCGTTGGTCGCATTGTGCTAATGTGCTCCGGCGTTTCCAGAGGAGATCGACATGGGTGTGATCGACAGCGCATGGTTCTATGAAAAGCTTTCAGCGCGAGACGCTTCACTTCGCGACATGGCCCGGTTCATGGGGCTTGATCCGAGTGCGGTGTCGCGCATGCTGAGCGGCGAGCGGAAGATGAGTGCGGAAGAGCAGGACCAGATCGCGGATTATCTTGGCCTTCCGCTGGCGGAGGTTGCAGCGCACCGGCGTGGCGACGCCGCCGGCTTAGCCGAAAAGAAGCAGGCGGGCTATGAGGGCGGCGGCACAGCGCCGGTTTTGCCCGACGAGCCGCCCGTCAAGATGTTTACGGAGGACGATGTCATCTACAAGGATGGCAAGCGCTGGATGGAGCTGGAGGATGGAACGCTGATCGAGCTGCACCCGGCCTGGGGATGCATGAAGGGGACGCTGACCATCATGCCGGGGGTCGATCTGACCGCGCCGATGGATTGGGACGAGGAGTGGGGCGAGAAGCTTTACAATGAATAGCGCTTTTCTGCTCGATACCTGCGCCGCGATCTGGATGGCGAAGAGAGAGCCCTTGGCGGAAGGAGCGCTGGCCGCACTCGCGGATGCAAAGGCTGCCGGGAGACCGGTTTTCGTTTCGGCTGTGACGGCTTGGGAGATGGCGATGCTTTTGGCACGAGGGCGCATTAGCGAAACGAAGACCGCGGAGAGATGGTATAACGACTTCAGGCTCGAAGCCGACATCGACGAACAACCGGTGACCGCGAACATCTTCATGGCGTCCTGTTCCTTGCCGCAACTCGCTCACAAAGACCCGATCGACCGCATCCTGATCGCCACGGCGCGGGAGAACGACCTGACCATCATCACGCGCGACCGCGCGATCCTTTCCTATGGCGTCGCGGGGCATGTCCGCACGCTGGCCTGTTAATGACTGGAGTTTGGAAATGACTGTAATTCAATGCATATCGCCGATCGATGGATCGGTTTACGCCGAGCGTCCGGCGCTGCCGCTGGAGGCGGCGAAGGAGGTCGTGGCGCGGGCGCGCAAGGCGCAGAAGGCCTGGGCGCGGCGGCCGCTGGAAGATCGTGTCCAGCTGGTACTGAAGGGTGCTGCGCGGTTGAACGAGATGTCCGACGTCGTCGTTCCCGAGCTTGCCTGGCAGATGGGCCGGCCGATCCGCTATGGCGGCGAGTACAAGGGCTTCAACGAGCGCTCCAACTACGTGGCCTCGATTGCGGCCGATGCGCTGGCGCCGCTAGTTGTCGAAGAGAGCGACAAGTTCGAGCGCCGCATCGAGCGCGAGGCGCATGGCGTCGTCTTCGTCGTGGCGCCGTGGAACTATCCCTACATGACGGCGATCAACACGATCGCGCCGGCTCTAATGGCGGGCAATACGGTTGTGCTGAAGCATGCATCGCAGACGCTTCTCGTCGGCGAGCGGCTGGTGCAGGCCTTTGTCGAAGCCGGCGTTCCCGAGGATGTGTTCCAGAACGTGGTTCTCGATCATGAGACGACGTCGGCGCTGATCGCGGCCGGCAGCTTCAACTTCGTGAACTTCACCGGTTCGGTCGAAGGCGGGCGCTCGATGGAGCGAGCGGCGGCCGGCACGTTTACCGGTCTCGGCCTCGAACTCGGCGGCAAGGATCCGGGCTATGTCATGGAAGACGCCGATCTCGATGCGGCGGTCGACACGCTGATGGATGGCGCGACGTATAACTCAGGGCAGTGCTGCTGCGGGATCGAGCGCATCTATGTGCATGAATCGCTCTATGACAGCTTCGTCGAGAAGTCGGTCGCATGGGTGTCGAACTACAAGCTCGGCAATCCCCTTGATCTGGAAACGTCGCTCGGCCCGATGGCGAACAAGCGTTTCGCCAAGGTCGTGCGCGAGCAGATCGCCGATGCGGTCGGGAAGGGCGCGAAAGCTCTAGTCGATCCGAAGCTTTTCCCTCAGGATGACGGCGGCGCCTATCTCGCGCCGCAGATCCTCGTCAATGTCGATCACTCGATGGCCTTCATGCGCGAGGAGACCTTCGGTCCCGCCGTCGGCATCATGAAGGTGAAGAGCGACGATGAGGCGTTGGCGCTGATGAACGACAGCCAGTACGGGCTGACGGCGTCGCTCTGGACCAAGGATGCCGAGCGGGCAGGGCGGCTTGGTCGCGAGATCGAAACCGGCACTGTGTTCATGAACCGCGCCGACTATCTCGATCCGGCGCTGTGCTGGACCGGCGTGAAGGAAACCGGCCGTGGCGGCTCGCTGTCGATCATCGGCTTCCAGAACCTGACGCGTCCGAAATCCTACCATCTGAAGAAAGTGACAGCATGAGCGCGCATATCACAGCCAACTGGAGCTACCCGACTTCATTCAAGCTCGGCCGCGGCCGGATCAAGGAACTGGCGGACGCCGCCAAGAGCCTCGGTATGAAGAAGCCGCTCCTGATCACCGATCGCGGCCTGGCGTCGATGGCGATCACCACGAACGCGCTCGACATTCTCGAAGCGGCTGGCCTCGGTCGCGCGATCTTCGCGGATGTCGATCCGAACCCGAACGAGAAGAACCTTGCGGCCGGCGTCAAGGCATTCAAGGATGGCGGCCATGACGGCGTCGTCGCCTTTGGCGGCGGATCGGGCCTCGATCTCGGCAAGTGCGTGGCCTTCATGGCCGGCCAGACGCGGCCGGTCTGGGACTTCGAGGATATCGGTGACTGGTGGACGCGCGCTTCGGTCGAGGGTATCGCGCCGATCGTGGCCGTGCCGACGACGGCGGGCACCGGCTCGGAAGTCGGCCGCGCCAGCGTCATCACCAATTCCGAAACGCATGTGAAGAAGATCATCTTTCATCCGAAGTTCCTGCCCGGCGTCGTCATCGCCGATCCGGAACTGACTGTTGGTATGCCGAAGATCATCACCGCCGGTACCGGCATGGATGCCTTCGCGCATTGCCTGGAAGCCTATTCCTCCCCCTTCTACCACCCGATGTCCGCCGGCATCGCGCTTGAGGGCATGCGGCTGGTCAAGGAGTTCCTGCCGCGCGCTTACAAGGAGGGCACGGACCTCGAAGCCCGCGCCAACATGATGTCGGCCGCCGCCATGGGTGCGGTCGCGTTTCAGAAGGGGCTAGGTGCCATCCACGCGCTGTCGCATCCGATCGGCGCCGTCTACAACACGCATCACGGCATGACCAATGCGGTCGTGATGCCTGCGGTGCTGCGCTTCAACCGCGCCGTCATCGAAGACAAGATCGCGCGCGCGGCCGCCTATCTCGGCATCTCCGGCGGCTTTGATGGGTTCTACGATTACGTGCTGAAGCTGCGCTCCGAACTCGGCGTACCCGAGAGCCTCTCGGCGATGGGCATCAAGCCGGATCGAATCGATGAACTCTCGGCGATGGCGATCGAAGACCCGAGCGCTGGCGGAAACCCTGTCGCGATGACGCTCGAGAACACAAAGGCGCTGTTCAAGGACTGCTTCTGATACAAAATGCGGACCTGAGATTTGGCCCGGAAAGCACTACGCTTTCCGGGTCTTTTTCGTTGTGGCGCAGGGCGTTCAGGCGATGTGGCGAAGGCTGCTGCAAGAAATGCGGACCGGGATTTCGGATGCCTTGTTTAGATATTGTTAACCATGTTTGGAAAGGATGCAGTAACCGCACGATGCATCCCGATGTGCGCAACAGAGCGATCCCGGCTCGCGACATTTCCCCCGAGGAACGAACATGGCAGTCATCACATTTGCAAACACCAAGGGCGGAGCCGGGAAGACCACCGCTGTTCTGTTGCTGGCCACCGAGCTTGCCCGCAAGGGCTACCGGGTCACCATCCTCGATGCCGATCCGCAGCACTGGATTTCCCGCTGGCATGAAATCTCCGGCCACGTGCCCAACGTCTCTGTGATCGATTTCGTGACCTCGGCATCGCTGCCGCAGCATATCTCCGAGAACAAGCACAACACCGACTATTTCATCATCGACCTGCCGGGCGCCCGCAATCCGATGCTGGCAACGGCGATCGGTCTTTCCGATCACGTGCTGATCCCGATCCAGGGCTGCGCCATGGATGCGCGTGGTGGCGCACAGGTGCTGGAACTGCTGCAGTATCTCGACGAGAAGGCGGGTATCCGCATCGGTCACTCCGTCGTGCTGACGCGTGTCAACTCGATGGTGACGACGCGTGCGCTGGCGATCGTGAAGACGCTTCTCAACCAGCGGCAGGTGCCGGTGCTCGACACCGCGATCATCGAGCGTTCGGCCTTCCGCGATATCTTCGATTGTGGCGGCACGCTGCATACGCTCGATCCTGCGCGTGCCAGCAACCTCGACAAGGCGCGCGAAAACGCCCTCTGTTTCGCCGAGGAGATCATGCGGAAGCTGCCGGTGAGACTGCCGGCCGCGGCGCGGATGACCGGTCCGCTGATCCGCTCGGCTGCCTGATCATTCATTCTGTGATTGAAAATGCGCCCCGGTCCGCTGGGGCGCATTTTCATTGATGCAAGATCGGTCTCCTCGTTTCGACGCGACCATGTATCTCTGCATCACTGCCTGCTTTTCCCTCGGGTGGGTATCACCCGAAAAGGGTAATTTTCGTTGTTTCCAGAAGCTTTACACTGGTATCCTCGCCTGCGATGCGGGCGCTTGCCGGGGGAACAATGATCGTCGCTGAAGATACCTATGACAGTCTGGTCGACACCATCTACGGTGTAATTTTCGGCGAGGCCACCTGGGACATGTTTCTTGGCCGGTGGAACGAGATCGTTCCCGGCGGCAAGACCACGCTGTTCTACCACGACCCGATGCGGGCGGAGGGCGCGTCTCATATAGACAAGGGTTTCAGCGATGAATGGGTTGAAAGTTACTCCGATCATTTCGCGAGCATAAATCCCTGGGCGCCGGCCATGAGCGTGATGCCGATGTGGCGCGGATTCCTGTCCGAGGAGCTGCTGCCGCGCGAAGCGTTCGTCAAGACAGAGTTCTACAACGACTTCTGGAAACAATGCGGCGAGACCGCCATCGGCATGGCGCTGGTGAAGCGAGACGGCCGGATGTTCAACATCTCGAGTTCGATCGCAAACGGCGGACCTGAGGATAACAGGGTTTACGCCGATACGTTCACCCGGCTTGCGCCGCATCTGCACCGGGCGGTGCGCTATTTCGAGGCTGGAAAGGGTGAGAAGAGCGCGGATGAGCTCGGTGGCCGGCTGTTCGACGCGATCGGCGTCGGTGTCCTGCTGGTAGGGGATGGTGGCAAGCTGCTGTCGGCCAGCGCGGTCGGTGAGCAGGCACTGACCGAGGGGCGGTCAGTTCGGCTCGATCTGCAGGGAAAGGTCTGGCTTGCCGATGCCGACGCCAATGCGTGCCTCGGTCGACTGCTCTCGCAATGGCGTGACGGCGAGCGGCAGCAGATGCTTGATGTGAACGGCGTGAAGCTCACGCTTGTCCGTCTGCAGAAGAGTGCCCGCATTCAATTCTTCGATGCGCCGAGCATCGCGATCATCATCGAGCCGTCAGCCAAGCCCGTGGCGATGGACGTGCCGGGTCTTGGGGGCAAGTTCGGGCTGACCAGGGCTGAGATCAAGATCATGCAGGGGCTGCTGCACGGATCGTCGATCACCGATATCGCCATCGAGAGCAATCGGTCGCGCGAGACGATCCGCAGCCAGCTGAAGTCGGTGTTTGCGAAGACAGGCGTCAATTCGCAGTCTGAATTGTTGCGGCTCGTCTATTTCAACGAGCAGGCGCGCCGCAACAACTGAAGTTTATCAGTCTACGAACTCGACGGTAACGCCGGGCTTGACCATCTTGGCCAACTCGGTGGCGTCCCAGTTGGTCAGGCGGATACAGCCGTGGCTCTGGGTGCGGCCGATCTTCGACGGTTCCGGCGTACCGTGAATGCCATAGGTCGGCTTCGACAGCGCCATCCACACAGTGCCGACAGGGCCGTTCGGGCCCGGCGGGATGTTGAGGATCTTGTCGTTAGCGCCCTGCTGGAAGTTGATCTTCGGATTGTAGGTATAGCCGGGATTGAAGGCGACGCGCTCGACCGTGACCGTGCCCGACGGCGAGGGCGTGTCGGTGGAGCCGATCGAGGCCGGGTAGGCGGAGATCAGGTTGCCGGAGGCGTCATAGGCGAAGACCTGCTTCTTGCCCTTGTCGGCGATGATGCGCGCGACGCTACCGGTCTTCACCTCACCGGGATTGACCACCTTGATGATGGTGCCGGGGACGGTGAAGTCGGCGCCAGCATTCAGCTCCTTCAGGAAGCCTTCGTCCATGTGGAAGCGTTCGGCCAGAGCCTCGGTGACTGAGGTGAAGGCAAGCGAGGTCATCTGCGACTTGTGCGCATAATCCTCGGGGATCTCGGCGACGTAAGGGCCGGCCGCATCAGCTGGCGTGATCGTGTAGCTCACGACAGGCAGGCCGCCGGACATGCGCAGCTGCTCGAGGATCGCGTCGGTATTGTTCGGATCGAGCGTTTCGCCGGTCATCTGCTCATAGGCGTAGACCGCCTTGGTGACGTTGGCACCCATGTGCCCGTCGATGGCGCCAGGCGAAACGCCAGCGCGGTCGAGGAAGACCTGCAGGGCAACGATCTCGGATTTCGATTTGTTCTTCAGCGTGATGACGGGATCGGCCGGACGGGTCGGCTGGGTGACCTGCGGCTGCTGCTGGTCCGGATCGATCGATGCGTAGTCGCCGTCGTTCTGCGGATAGGGCTGATCCAGCTGCTGGCGATCGATCGATGCCTCGCGCGGGATCGCACCCGTGACCGCGCCACGCTCGGAATAGCGCGTGTCGCCGTACTGGTCTTCGCTGTAATACGGGTCGTTGTTGTAGACATCGCGGCCGTAGACCTGGCGCGAGGGCGGCGGCGGATAGTAGCCGCGTGAGCGCGCCTCTGTGGCGATGATGTTGCCGTAGCCGTCGACCAGCACGCGGTTGCCGGCGCGATCGCGCGTGTAGCCGCTGCCTTGAGGCATGTAATCGAGGATCTCGCCGTTCGGCGTGACGAAGACGACGCTGCCCTGGCGGCGATATTGTTGCGCGGACGCGTCTTGAACCGTTGCCGACATGGCCAGCACGATAACGGTCCCAGATAATGCCGATTTCAGAAAGCGATTCACGTCTTCGTATCCTTCAGTGACTTGGCGACACACACCCGCGAATTTTGACGCTAGTGTGGAATTTATGAAATCGTGCTGAACAAAAAATGAAAAAACCAATAAATTTCCCTTTACTCATAAACATTTGAGAGGGCCAGCTGGTTCCAATCAAAATCTCGTTGGCGGCGACGACACCTTGGATTGACGAAACAGCGGGTGCCGCCTAACCCTACGGAAGTTCATTTTGAGGGGGAGACGGGATCATGATGGAATTCGCCGCAGCGACCGGGCCGAAGCTGATGCTGGACGAGACGTCGCTGATGGATATCGGCGGCTGCGTGGTGGAGGGCATCGATATCGCGCCGAAGGAGGCCGTTCCCGATGACGGAGATGCGCGCATTTCGCATTCGGTGCAGGGCTTCCTGTTTACGTGCGGGCCCGACCACATCCGCCACCGCGAACCGATCCCCGGCCGCTCCGACGGCAAGGTGTTTCCGCTGCACGGCTCGGCCGCCGGCCATGCCGCCAAGGTGCTCTGGACGAAATTCGAAAACGGCAATGCGGAATGCCGCGCCGATATCGATATCGTCACCGTCGAAGGGCTGCCTGCCCGGATCGAGCGCCATTGGTTTATCGACGGCAAGACCGGCGAGGCGCATCTGAAGGACAAGGTGATTAACACCAGCGACCAGACCGTGCCGACGTTCCTGATGTATCATATGAACATCGGCGGCAAATGGTTCGACGAGGGCACGCGGCTTGAAGGCGCGATGCTTGAGAATGGCGGCTTCCCCTGGCGCTTCGGCAAGGATGGCGGCGATATCTTCTGTGTGGAAGCGCCGGCGACGGGGGATGGCCTGGCGGAAGTGCGGCTTGGGCCGATGGCCGCAGTCGGCGGCAAGACGCTGCGGGTGCGGGTGAAGGCCGATACGCTGCCGCATCTGCAGGTCTGGCGCAACCAGACGGCGCCTGCCGATGTGCTCGGCATCGAGCCGGTCTCGCATCGCTGGGTGCCGCGCGCGGAGCTTCAGGACGCCGGCGAATTCAACATGCTCAAGCCCGGCGAAAGCCGCGAGTACGGGCTCAGCTTTGCTTTCGTTTGACAGGCAATTCAACAAGCCGATTCAACCGTGTTGTGCGGTTGACGGCTTTGATCGGGCGGCGTAGTCATTCAGCCCACGACTTCAGGAGTATTTGCGATGGACATCCGCCAGATCGACGACGAATATTCGGTTTCCGGCCAGATCACGGTCGATGAGCTCGACGAGATCAAGGCCATGGGCTTCAAGTCCATCGTCTGCCATCGTCCGGACCAGGAAAGCATGGACCAGACCCCGTTCGCCGATATCGCGGCGCGGGCCAAGGAACTCGGTCTCGAGATCGCCCATGTTCCCGTCGGCCCCATGGGCGTGACGGAAGAGGCGGTCGCCGGCATGGTCGACGCGCTCGACGAATTCCCGCGCCCGATGCTCGGCTACTGCCGCTCCGGCGCCCGCTCGACGGCGATCTACCAGAAGACCCATCACATCCGCACCTGATCCAAGGCGCGGGCTGTAAAGTCCGGCGCTGCGCTTAGGTGCGGCGCCTCTTTCATTTCATGACAAGGAGAACACCATGAGCATCAAGCGTATCGACGCCGGCGCCCGCATGAGCGGCGCGGTCATCCACGGCAACACCGTTTACCTCGCCGGCCAGGTTGGCGAAGGCGCAACCGTGACCGACCAGTGCAAGGACGCGCTTGCCGAAGTCGATCGCCTGCTGGCCGCTGCCGGCTCCGACAAGTCGAAGATCCTGCAGACGCTGATCTACCTCTCCGACATCTCGGACTTCGCTGAAATGAACGCTGCCTGGGAAGCCTGGGTCGATCCGGCCAACACGCCGGCTCGCGCCACCAGCGAAGCCAAGCTGGCCGCTCCGAAGTACAAGGTCGAGTTCATCGTCACGGCTGCGATCTAAGATCGTCGTTATTGCGATTTTGAAAGCCGGTGAGGAGTTCAGCTTCTCACCGGCTTTTTGTTTGCGCGATTTCCGAGAGCGTGCGCGTCGGTGTGATCGCCTCGGGATCGAGCTTGATGTCGATGATAGCGGGCAGGCCGCTTTGGCGGGCGCGCTCGAAGGCGGGGGCGAAGTCCTCGGTCTTTTCCACCGTCTCGCCATGGCCGCCATAAGCGCGGGCAAGCGCTGCGAAATCGGGATTAGTGAGGCCGGTGCCGCTGACGCGGCCGGGATATTCGCGCTCCTGATGCATGCGGATCGTGCCGTACATGCCATTGTTGATCAGAAGCGTGATGAACGGCAGCTTGTAGCGGATGGCGGTGGCGAATTCCTGGCCGTGCATGAGAAAGCAGCCGTCGCCGGCAAAGCAGATCACTTCACGATCCGGAAACAGCGCCTTGGCGGCCACGGCTGAGGGGACGCTGTAGCCCATCGAGCCCGATGTCGGGGCTGCCTGGGTGTTGAACTGCCGGAAGCGGTGGTAGCGGTGCTGCCATGTGGCGTAGTTGCCGGCGCCGTTGGTGAAGATGGTGTCCGGGCGCGTGTTCTCTTCGATCCATGCCATGATCGGGCCCATATGGACGTCGCCCGGTCCCGTCTGCGGCGGTGTCGACCATGCTAGATAGGCTTGATGCATGCGCTCGGTGCGCTCGGCCCAGCGCGCTTGCGTGGGCGCCTCGAGATCGGCAAGCGCTGCGACGAAATCCTGCGGGCTGGCTGATATGGCGAGATCCGGGCGATAGATACGGCCGAGCTCGGACGGGTCTGGATGGATGTGGACGAGCTGTTGCTGCGGGTAGGGGATATCGATCAGCGTATAGCCAGAGGACGGCATTTCCGACATGCGGCAGCCGAGCAGGATCAGCAGGTCGCTTTCCTTGATCTCCCGCGCGAGCTCGGGATTGATGCCGACGCCGATATCGCCGGCATAGCCGGGATGCAGATGATCGAACAGCATCTGGCGGCGGAAGGAGCAGCCGACCGGCAGCCGGAAGCGCTCGGCGAAAGTCTTGAAATCGGCCACCGCATCGGCATCCCAGCGCGAGCCGCCCAGGATCACCATAGGGCGCTCGGCCTTCAGCAGGCGCAGATAGAAGTCGTCGACCTGGCTGCGGCCGGGATGGGCTTCGACGCGCGAGTAGCGCTTGGCGCGGGGCGCCTCGACCATGTCGCGCAGCATGTCCTCGGGCAGTGACAATACGACGGGGCCAGGGCGACCGGAGGTGGCGAGCGCGAAGGCGCGGGTGACGAATTCGGGGATGCGGGCCGCGTCGTCGATCTCGCCCACCCACTTGGCGTATTCAGTCAGCGCGCGGCGGAACTCGACCTCCTGGAAGGCTTCACGTTCGCGGGCATCGCGCTGGACCTGGCCGATGAAGAGGATCATCGGGATCGAATCCTGTTTGGCGATGTGCAGGCCGGCGGTTGCGTTGGTGGCGCCGGGGCCGCGGGTGACCATGCAGATGCCGGGCTCGCCTGTGAGGCGGCCCCAGGTGTCGGCCATCATCGCGGCGCCACCCTCCTGGCGGCAGACGATGACCTCGATGTCGCTGTCATGGAGCGCGTCGAGGACGGCGAGGAAACTCTCGCCGGGAACGCAGGAGAGGCGTTTCACCCCATTTGCCTTCAATGCCTCGACGATCAGTTCTCCGCCTGTCCGTTTCATTTGTTCCCCTCCCATTGGATGAGTTCCGCAAGCACCTCCTCCTGGTGCTCTCCCAGTCTCGGACTGGGCCTTTCATAGCTGAGCGGCGTCCGCGACAGGACGACCGGGGTCCGGACACCGGGAATGACGGTGCCGGCGCTATCCTCGAGATCGACGCGCAGGCCGCGCGCGACGATCTGCGGATCGTTGAACATGTCCTCGATGGTGTTGATCGCGCCTGACGGCACGGCGTTCGCCTCGCAGGCGGAAAGAAGATCGGCCTTCTTCCACTTCAGCGTTTCGGTCGAGACCAGCCGTCTCACCTCGTCACGATTGGCGACGCGGGCCTTGTTGGTGGCGAAGCGTTCGTCGTCGGCGATGCCTGGAAGGTCGAGGATGGCGCAGAGCCGGCGGAACTGGCCGTCATTGCCGATGGCGAGGATGAGGTAACCATCTGATGTGGGGACCACCTCGTAGGGCGAGATGTTGGGATGGGCGTTGCCGAGGCGCGTCGGCGGGCGGCCGGATATGAGGTAATTCATGTTCTGGTTGGCAAGCACCGCCGACTGGACATCGAGCAAGGCCATGTCGACCAGCTGGCCTTCGCCCGTCTTCAGGGCGTGGATGAGGGCTGCCTCGATCGCCGAGACCGCGTAGATGCCGGTGAAGATATCGGCGATGGCGACGCCCGCCTTCATCGGCTGTCCGTCGGGCTCGCCCGTGATCGACATGAAGCCGGACATGCCCTGGACGATGTAGTCGTAGCCTGCGAGGCCTGCATAGGGGCCGGTCTGGCCGAAGCCGGTGATCGAGCAATAGACGAGCTTGGGATTGATCTTGCGCAGGCTCTCGTAGTCGAGCCCGTATTTGACGAGGCCGCCGAGTTTGAAGTTTTCGATGACGACATCGGCGGTGGCGACCAGCCGGCGGACCAGCGCCTGGCCTTCCTCGCTGCGGAGATCGGCCGTTATCGAGCGCTTGCCGCGATTGGCGGCGTGGTAATAGGCGGCCGAGAGGTTTTCGCCATCGGCACCCTCGACGAAGGGGGGACCCCAGTGCCTCGTGTCGTCGCCGCCATCCGGATTTTCGACCTTTATCACGTCGGCGCCGAGATCAGCCAGCATCTGGCCGGCCCAGGGGCCGGCGAGCACGCGCGCGAGTTCGATGACACGAATGCCTGCGAGCGGCGCTCTGTTAGGCTCAGTCTGCGTCATGTTCCTCCCACGATCAGATCAGGGTGCCCGCGTCTCCTCAGATGTATCGGATACGGGCTTCGATGCAAAGCGCCGCTCGCGCCAGATGATGTAGAAGCCGGAGCCCATGATGATAGATATGCCGAGCCATTTCAGCGCATCCGGGAAATCGCCGAACACCAGCCAGGCGAAGGCCGTGGCCGAGACGATCTCGAAATATTGCAGCGGGGCGAGCGTCGAAGCGGGCGCCGAGCGGTAGGCGTAAACGCCGAAGATGCCGGCGATCGCGGCGGAGACGCCGACGCCGAGCAGATAGAGCCAGGCGCGGGTGTCGGGGATCACAGGATCGAGCACGTCGGAGCCGCTGCCCCGGCCGAGATAGAGCAGGATGGCGCAGATCAGCAGGCCCCAGAGGCCCATGTGGAACTGCATGACCCACGGATCCTCACGCTGCGCCAGCGCCCGGTTCATCATGGCGGAGATGGCGATGCAGACCGCGCTGACGACGGGCAGCAGCGCGACGTATCCGACCTCCTGGAAGCTCGGCTGGATGATGAGGATCGCCCCGAAGAAGCCGACGCCGCAGGCCGTATAACGCCGCCAGCCGATCTTTTCCTTGAGGAAGATGCTGCTCAGGATCGTCAGGATGATCGGCTCGACGAAGAAGATGGCGATGGCATCGGCGACCGCCATGTATTTCAGCGTGGTGACGAAGGAGATCATCGAGACGGTGATGATGGCGCCGCGGATGGCGTGGAAGAAGCTCTGCTTCCAGGTGATCTCGGTGAGGTTGTGCCGCCAGAGCACGATGGGCAGCATGCAGAGGGCCTGCACGCCGAAGCGCGCCGCGGTGATCTGGGCTGATGGGACCGTGGTGATGGCAAGCTTGGAGAAGATGTCGATGATGGGCGACAGCAGCACCGAGACGAACATCAGGATCAGTCCCAACATCACTTCCGATGGGGTGTTGCTGGTGCCGGGTGCCGCGTTGCTGCTCATGACGGAATTCTCTGATTTTGGGGTAGGGGAGCGGGATCAGCCGTTCACGGGACGAGCGGTTGCCTGATCGCACCAATCGGCGAATGCCGATATGGCTGCGTCGGCGCCGATCTCGTTCAAGGTCTCGTGGCGCATGTCTTGATATATCTCAGTGCTAATACGGGAGAAACCGTGGGTTTTCAGATGGTTTGACAGCCAGAGGATGGCTTTTCCATTCTCCGTCGCCGGATCCTGGCCGCCGCCGACCAGATGGATCGGCGTTTCGGTCGGCAGGCGGGCGAGATGTTCTTTCTGCGGCGCCCGGAAGGTGAGCTCGAAAAGGTCGAGCCACAGCGAAACGGAGGCGCCGAAGCCGCAGAGCGGATCGGCCACATACTTGTCGACTTCAGCGGGATCTCGCGACAGCCAGTCGAAATCCGTGCGGCGGTTGGCGACCGATTTCGCCCAGGTGCCGAAAGTCAGCTTCGGCAGCAGGTCGCTCGGGACGTCGGAGCCCTTCAACGCGCGCTCGATCAGGAGGATCGCCTGCGCGGCGCGGCCGGCGAGGCCGGGATTGAAGTTCGAGTTCCAGACGGCGACGGCATCGAATTTTCGCGGATAGGTGACGGCCGCGTTGAGCGCGATCAGCCCGCCCATGGAGTGGCCGAAGAGGATGATCGGCAGGCCCGGATGTTCGGTCGCGGCCTCGTCGCGCATCGCCTCGATATCGTCGACGACGTAGCTCGCGCCATTACGCCTTGCGAAGCGGCCGATCGGCGCGTCCGGCGCGGTGGTCTCGCCGTGGCCGCGATGGTCGTGGGCGTAGACATGATAGCCGCGCGCGGCCATCGCTTGCGCAAAGCGCTGGTAGCGTTTCGAGTGCTCGGCCAGTCCATGACTGATCAGCAAAATGCCGCGCTCAGTGCCCTCGGGCTGCTGATAGTGATAGGCCAGTGAAGCGCCCGCATGGTCGAGGCGCCGGGTTTCTGAAAACATGATTTCCTCCGTGGCGGGAGAAGACCAGAACATCCGCCAAATGCAACAGGCGGGATAGGTTGTGCCGGAGATTTTCGCTTGCCTCGTTTTGCCGCTTGCCTGCCGATGCGTCGCGTGCTTTGATGTTCATGAATTGTTCTTTCGTGGGGATGGGTATGGGCAATCTCGGTTTTCGCGTCATCGCATTGTTCCTGTTGTCGATCGTGGCCGGCTCGGCTTTTGCGCAGGAGGGCGGCGGGCGCACGCGCTTCATTCTCGCGGCCAGCTGGCAACCGGCCTTCTGCCAGACCAACCAGCGCAAGGCCGAATGCGCCAGCCAGAGCAGCGACCGCTACGACGCCAAGAACTTCTCGCTGCACGGGCTCTGGCCGATGCGCAAGGATTATTGCGGCGTCTCCGACGCTGATCGCTCCGCCGACAAGGGTGGCGACTGGAGGGACCTGCCGGAGGTAAAACTCTCGGCCGAGACGAAGGCATCGCTCGACAAGGTCATGCCCGGCACGCAATCGGCGCTTGAGCGCCATGAATGGATCAAGCACGGCACCTGCACCGGCATGAGCGCCGACGCCTACTTCGCCGATGCCGTGCGGCTGATCGAGGACCTGAACGAATCCGCCGTCCAGGAGCTCTTCGCCGCCAATATCGGCAAGTCACTGACTGGGGACGCGATCAAGGCGGCGTTCGACAAGAGCTTCGGCCCAGGCGCCGGCGACCGGGTGAAGATGAGCTGCCGCCGCGCCGGCAACAGCCGCGTCATCAGCGAACTGACGATCGGTCTCTCCGCCGATGCGACGGATGGGAAGGGCAGGGATCTCGGCGATCTCATCCAGGGAGCGGGCCGGACCTCGTTCGGCTGCAACGAGGGCATTGTCGACGCGGCGGGATTTTGAGGTCGTAGCACAATCTCAATTTTTGACGTCTATCGTCTCGGGCTGGCGGTGACCAACAGCTCGAGTGACGACCGATGTCCGACATAGTTGCATCTGAAAGCGATCAGGCCGCTGCAAGCGAGATGCCACTGTGGCGAATGTTTCTGGTCGTCTATGCGACCGCCTTGGCGATGGTGCTGTTCGATGCCGCCGATGGCATACTGTTTGTTGGCGATATCGACGATCAGTTGCGGGAACTTCAGATCCGTCACCTGATGTCCCCGCAGGGGCATTGGTTCGATCTTTCGCTGCCCTTCATCTCGATGCCGGCGATCTACGTCTCGCCATGGTCGCGGCTGGTCGATCTTCCTTACGTTGCAATCGCCTGGTTGCTGCAGACCTTCATGCCGACCGCGCAGGGGCTTTCCGTTGCCTTTCAGGTCTGGCCGCCGATGATGCTGTCGATCTGCTGCCTGCTGGTTGCGGCGACCGCAAGGCGCCTGCTTGCGGGGTTCGTGATAAGTGAGACGGCGCTCACGCTGTCGCTCATGATCGCGACCGTCCTGATGAGCATAGGCGTTGCCGAGTTTTCGCCCGGACGCATCGATCACCATAACGTGCAGATCGTTGCCCTCCTGATGATCGTCGCAGGGCTTGTGCGATGGGATCGGGCAGGCGGGCTGATGATCGGTGCGGGTGCGGCGATCTCGACGGTGATCGGCCTGGAATGCTTGCCGTTCGTCGTCATCGCCTATGGCGGGCTCGTTCTCTGCTACATTTGCAACGTCGCCGGGGTTCGCGCCGTCCTCGTTGCTTCATCCGTTTCGATGGCGAGCGTGACGCTTCTCTCCGCCATGGCGTTCATCGGCCCCGCTGGTGCGGTTTCGACGCAATGCGATGCCTTCTCGGCTCCCTATATCTTTCTGTTGTGTGGATTTGCCGCCATTCTTGGTGCATGCGCAGCGATCCAGCGTGATCGCTCCGGTCCGCTTCAGCGGCTGCTGGCGCTGGCAATTCCCGCTGGCGCTCTGCTGATCGCCGCCGCCTTCTTCTTTCCATCCTGCATGTCGGGACCATACGGCATCATCGATCCACTCTCGCGCGAGCTGTGGTTCGAGCGGATCTGGCAAGAGAAGAGCATCCTGTATTTCTATCAAAACGACCGACGTGACCTGTTGGTGCTCCTTGCATTGACGGCCGCCATTGCCGCCTTTGTCGGGCCGGTTGTCCGCTTCAGAATGCGGGAGCGGTCTTTCGGACCGGCCATTGCCTATCTCATGGCGCTGGGCGCGCTGATCCTGACCGTCTTCGTGACGCGCAACATTCGCTTTCCCATCGCGTTGATGCCGGTCTTCCTGCCTGCCGTGATCGCGACGATGACGATAAAATTACCGGCTTTCGATAGGGCTTATCGGCTTTCCGGGGTCGCCGTTGCTGCCATTGCCGTAGCGCTTTGCTTGTCCTTCGTACTGCTCCGGTCGTCCGAGCACACATTCGACGAGGTTGACTACATGACGGCGAGCGAATGCGCGGGGCAGGATTTCTCCGTGCTTGATGCCGTCCCACCCGGACGAGTAGCGGTGCCGCAAGGGATCGCGCTGCCGCTCATCATGGCGGCGCCATCGGGCTTTTCGGTCGCCGCCATGCCGTTCCATCGTGCCTCGCCGGGAATGAAGCGGATGTTCCAGGCGTTCATGACCTCCCACCCGCAGCTGCGCCGCGAAGCGCTGGCGCCTTTCGACTATGTCGCCGTGTGCCGCTTCCCCCTCGAAGCCGATCCGAAGCAGGCGCCGCTTTATGCCGCATTGGCGCGTGGGGATGGCTGGCCTGGCTTGGAGCGGATCGCTTCGCCCGCCCGCAGTGATTTCCAGCTTTTCCGGATCGATCATGCCGCATTGCGGTAGAGCGGGCTGATTTTGAGCCGCAAACTGCGGGTGATCTGCGACAAAGCGGGTGGATTTTGCCGCTGGCGCGTTGCCCCCGGGCGCCAATTCGCCTACATAGCGGCAAACCAATTTCCCCCGGAGCAGAATTACCGATGGCACGTCAGTTCATCTACCACATGTCGGGACTGAACAAGTCCTACGGCGCCAAGAAGATCCTCGAAAACGTCAACCTGTCGTTCTACCCGGATGCCAAGATCGGTATCCTCGGCCCGAACGGCGCCGGTAAGTCGACCGTGCTGCGCATCATCGCCGGCCAGGACAAGGAATTCACCGGTGAAGCCTGGCTCGCCGAAGGTGCGACCGTCGGCTATCTTGAGCAGGAGCCGCATCTCGATCCGGCCAAGAACGCATTCGAGAACGTCATGGAAGGCGTGGCCGACAAGCAGGCCGTGCTCGACCGCTACAACGAACTGATGATGAACTATTCCGACGAGACCGCCGACGAAGGCGCCAAGCTCCAGGACATCATCGACAGCCAGAACCTCTGGGACCTCGAACAGCAGGTCGAGATGGCGATGGAAGCACTGCGCTGCCCGCCGAAGGACGCCGACGTCACGCTGCTTTCAGGTGGTGAGCGTCGCCGTATCGCGCTTTGCCGCCTGCTGCTCTCGCAGCCGGACCTGCTGCTCCTCGACGAACCGACCAACCACCT
>NZ_DDHH01000160.1:511-1372 GCF_002338015.1 Rhizobium sp. UBA1881 | reverse complement strand
CTCGACGAACCGACCAACCACCTCGACGCCGAAACGATCGCCTGGCTTGAAAAGCACCTGCGCGACTATCCGGGCGCCGTGATGATGATTACCCACGATCGCTACTTCCTCGACAACGTCACGGGCTGGATTCTCGAGCTCGACCGCGGCCGCGGTATTCCTTACGAAGGCAACTACTCCGCTTACTTGCAGGCGAAGGCCAAGCGCATGCAGCAGGAGGCCCGCGAAGAAGCCGGCCGCCAGAAGGCGCTGTCGCGTGAACAGGAATGGATCGCTTCCAGCCCGAAGGCCCGTCAGGCCAAGTCGAAGGCTCGTATCAAGGCCTACGAACAGCTGGTCGATGCGGCTGAGAATATCCGCCCCGGCGACGCGCAGATCATCATCCCGGTGTCCGAGCGTCTAGGCCAGGTGGTCATCGAACTCGAGGGCATCAACAAGGGCTTCGAAGGCCGCACGCTGATCAACGATCTGTCGATCAAGCTGCCGCCTGGCGGTATCGTCGGCATCATCGGCCCGAACGGCGCCGGCAAGTCGACGCTGTTCAAGATGATCACCGGCCAGGAAAAGCCGGATGCCGGCTCTATCCGCATCGGTGACACCGTTCATCTCGGCTATGTCGACCAGAGCCGTGACGCGCTCGACGGCAACAAGACCGTCTGGGAAGAAATCTCGGGCGGCGCCGAAGTCATCAAGCTCGGCAAGTTCGACATGAACTCGCGCGCCTATTGCGGCGCCTTCAACTTCAAGGGCGGCGATCAGCAGCAGAAGGTCGGCAATCTCTCGGGTGGTCAGCGCAACCGCGTTCACCTCGCCAAGATGCTGAAGGCCGGCGGCAACGTTCTGCTCCTCGACGAACCGACC
>NZ_DDHH01000160.1:0-270 GCF_002338015.1 Rhizobium sp. UBA1881 | reverse complement strand
CGAACCGACCAACGACCTCGATACGGAAACGCTCGGTGCGCTGGAAAGCGCGCTCGAAGCCTTCGCCGGCTGCGCCATCATCATCAGCCACGATCGCATGTTCCTCGACCGCTTGGCGACGCACATCCTCGCCTTTGAAGGCGACGGCCATGTCGAATGGTTCGAAGGCAACTTCGAGGACTACGAAGAAGACAAGGTTCGCCGCCTCGGCCCCGACGCGCTGAACCCGGGCAGCCAGGCCTACAAGCGCCTGACGCGATAAGGTTTGCT
>NZ_DDHH01000041.1:44171-44641 GCF_002338015.1 Rhizobium sp. UBA1881 | reverse complement strand
GCTGCCTTGCGCAGCACATCCGGCGGCGTCGCTTCGTGCGTCAGGGCAGCGATGGCGTCGTCAAGCGACATCGAGCTCTGCTCCTGGCTGCCGAGACGGCGGATGTTGACCGTGCGCTCTTCGGCTTCCTTCTTGCCGCAGACGATGATGACAGGCACCTTGGTGACCGAGTGTTCGCGGACCTTGTAGTTGATCTTCTCGTTGCGGAAGTCGGTCTCTACGTGGAGGCCTGCCTCGCGCAGCGCCTCGGCCACTTCTTCGCCGTAGGAGTCGGCTTCCGACGTGATCGTCGCGACGACGATCTGAAGCGGCGACATCCACAGCGGCAGATGGCCGGCGAAGTTCTCGATCAGGATACCGAGGAAGCGCTCCATCGAGCCGCAAATGGCGCGATGGATCATCACCGGCTGCGTCTTTTCGGAGTTGCTGTCGATATAGAAGGCGCCGAAGCGTTCCGGCAGGTTGAAGTC
>NZ_DDHH01000041.1:43601-43966 GCF_002338015.1 Rhizobium sp. UBA1881 | reverse complement strand
GCGTTCCGGCAGGTTGAAGTCGACCTGCGTGGTGCCGCACTGCCATTCACGGCCGATGGCGTCCTTCAGCGTGTATTCGAACTTCGGACCATAGAACGCGCCCTCGCCCGGCAGAATGCCGGTCTTGATGCGGCCTTCGGACTGCTCCTCGATCGTCTTCAGCACTTCGGTCATGACGGCCTCGGCGCGATCCCAGAGAGCGTCGGAGCCGACGCGCTTTTCAGGACGGGTCGAGAGCTTGACGACGATTTCCTTGAAGCCGAAGTCTTCATAGACCGACAGGATGAGATCGTTGATGCGCAGGCATTCAGCCGCCATCTGCTCTTCCGTGCAGAAGACGTGCGCGTCGTCCTGGGTGAAGCCGC